>NZ_CAMXYR010000021.1 GCF_947253225.1 uncultured Anaerococcus sp.
TCCAAAGTCTGCACCGCAAACTTTGGATTGCCCATAAAACATATATTAATCATTTGTTTCGTATTTAACCTCTTCAATAGACTTATCTCTAAATAAGATTCCATCTAGGTGATCAATCTCATGAGATAAAATTACAGCTGGAAATCCATGGGCATCCCATATCTTTTCCACACCTTCTTCATCAAGATATTTAACTTTGACATGCTCTGCTCTTTTAACTGTAGCATTAAAATTTGGTATCGAAAGACAACCCTCTATACCAATTTGTTCACCATCAGCTTCAATTATTTCAGGATTTACAAGCTTGACCAAGCCTGTTGTATCATCATGTGGATCTACCACTATTACTCTTTTTAAGATTCCAACTTGAGGAGCAGCAAGTCCAACGCCATCAGCTTGATACATTGTATCTGCCATGTCGTCTAGCAAAATTCTTATTCTATCTGTTACTTCTGGGACCTTTTTGGAAATTTTCCTTAATAAAGGATCCCCTTCTTTTCTTATATTTCTAATTGCCATACTTCCTCCTTACCAATTCTATTGTACTTTTTGCTAGGTCATTTTCAATTTTCTCCAAAATCAATGGAGTATATCTTGCTTATACCATCATCTCCAATTGTTACACCGTGGATTCTTTCTGCTAGCTGCATAGTTGTTTGCCTATGAGTTATCATTATAAATTGGGTCTTGTCTGATAAACCTTTAAGGTATTCTATATATCTTTTGATATTAGTTTCATCAAGAGCCGCATCTATTTCATCAAGGATGGCAAAAGGAGCTGGATTTGTTTCAAATATCGCAAAAAGTAGAGCAACTGCTGTTAGAGATTTTTCCCCACCCGACAAAAGTGAAATAGACTTTAAGGATTTTCCTGGAGGTCTTGCTTGAATTTCTATTCCAGCATTCAAGCTATCTTCACTGTCTAAAATCAGCTTAGCATCTCCTCCTATGAAGAGAGTCTTAAAGATTCTAGTAAATTTACCGTTGATTAGCTCAAAATTTTTGATAAACTCAGTTTTCATATCTATTTCGAGTTTTTCAATCATCTTTTCAATATCTGCCTTTGAATTTATCAAATCTTTGAGCTGTTTATCTAAAAAGTCAAACTCTTCTTTTGAAGTTTTATATTTTTCTAGGGAATCTTCTTCAAAATATCCAACGGCATTTATCTTTCTTTGAAGCTCAATAAGATTAGCTTTGCTAACCTTATAAGGCTCTTTTTCACCAAAAGCAACTTTCAATTCTTCAATAGGTCTACTAATATAGGATTTAATTTCATCTAGGATAGCTTCATACTTATCACTTATCGAAGAAATGCTATAGTCAAGTTTAACTTTCTTGATATTTAAGTCCTTGATTTTATCATCCAAGGTTTTTTCTTTACTAATCATAGACGTATTTTCACTTAACATCTTTTCTTTTAGCTTTTGTTTTTCTATAAGTTTTTCTTTTTCTAGCCCCAAATTTTTCTTAGAAAATTCTATTGTCTGCCTAAGTTTTTGGTCTTGACTTCTAATTTTATCTATCGATGAATCAAGCTCTGCCTGTAATTTATTTTCAAGTCTTCCGGAGTTTTCTAGGTCTTTCAAGTTATTTTCTATACTTGTTATTTCGTTAATTGTAAGATTTTTATCTCTTTTTGTAATTTCAGAAAGACTCTGTAGTCTAATATTTTCATTTGACATAGCCTTGATTTCTTCTTCAATATCTTTAAGCTTTCCATTCATCTCCGCTAAGTCTTTGTTTAATTCTTCTCTTTTTTCCTTGAGGGTTTCTATATCAAATATTTTTTCTTCTTCAAAGTAGTTTTTTCCCTTATCCTCAAGTTCCTTTTTTCTTGTTAGGTAATTTTCAAGCCTTATTTCAAGTCCATCAAGTTTATTCTTATCTGACCTATAATTGTCTACATCTGAGGTTAGCTTAGCTCTATCATCAGTAAGTTTTTCTTCCAAACCCTTAATTTTATCTAATAAACTTGTGTAGGATTGATTAAGCTCATCTTTTCTATTTCTAAGCTTTAGAATTTTTCCCTTCAGTTCATCAAGCTTTTTGGTTCTATTTAATAGGTTAGTATTCTTCTTCCTATTCTTGTCATTTCCTGCAACCATAGACCCCCAGTTATTAATTATATCGAGGTTCATGGTTATTATCCTATATCCTTTAATCTTATCAGAAAGTTTTACTGCATCGTCTATATTTTTTACTACTACAGTAGAGCCTAGGAAATGGTCAATGATATGGTTAAGGTTACTTGATGCATCTACCAAGTCATAGGCCATAGCTACTACTTCAGGGTGATTTGGTCTTTCTTTTCTAAAAGAAGTTATTGAATCGATTGGCAAGAAAGTAATTCTTCCAAGCTTATTTGCATTTACAAAGTTTATCAATTCCCTTGTATCTTTCTTAGACCTAGTAACAATATTCTGAAGTCCTGATCCAATGAGGTTATCTATAACATCTTCATAGCCTTCCCTAACCCTGATTAAATTAGCTAAGGAATCGAGATATAGTTGATTCTTGCCAACTTCCTTGGTCTTGTTCAAAAAGTCTTGAATTGAATAAAAATATCCCCTATTTTTATCCAAATTCTCCTTTTGTAATTTGAATTCAGAAATACTTGTCTTTAATTTTAAATTGTTCTCATTGTTTTCATTTATAAGATTTTCGAGAGTTTCTTTATCCTTAGCCAAATTTTCCGAATTTTTTCTAAGGTCTATTTCAAATTTTTCTATCTTTGTTTCTTGGTCTTTAATTTTACCTAAGAGATTAGTTTTTTCTTCTTCAAGAACCTTTATATCCTTGGAAATATCTTCAAGTCTTTGAATTCTAAGTTCTTCTTCTTCTGCGTTTTTCCTATCAATAATCTCCTTAGACTTCTTGTCAATTTCATATTGGTAAATTTCTTCTGAGATTTTCACTAGAGCAAGGTCTTTACTTGTTCTATCTTCCTTTAATTTTAGGCCCGCTTCTTCATCTTCCTTTAAGATTAAGGAATTGATTTGTATTTTTTCTTCTATTTCTTTTAATTTAGATATTATCTGACTAAGCTTCTCTTTATTAGATGCTAAATCAATTTCTAAACCTTTTTTCTTATCTCTATTAGTCTTAATATTTTCAACTATCCTATCTATATCCTTTTGCTTATAGGATAAGTCTTGCTTAGATAGGATTAATCCGTTTTCTGCTTTTTCAATAGACTTCTCGTATCTTGTGATATTTTCCTTACTTAGGTTTATTTCATCTTCGACTCTTGAATAGTTATCTTGGTAGGGTTTAAGTTTTTCCCTAATATTCTTTAACTCTTGTTCACTATTTAAAAGGTCCTCTTCAATAATTTTTATTTTGTCAGAAATAAGCTTCCTATCATTTAAAAGAGTATCTGACTTTGTGGTCATATAAATATAGGATTTTTCATCAAGGTCTTCTGTTAGTTTCTGATAAGTTTCTATATTTTTTGCATAATTTTCTAATAATTTTAGGTCTTTTTTCTTAAATTCCCAGTCTCTATTGATTATTTCAAGGTCTTCTGAAACTTTTTCAAGTTTCTTGCTTGCCTCATCTCTTCTAAATTTATGCTTAGATATCCCACTTGCTTCCTCAAAGATAGTCCTCCTATCCTTGGCGGATGATGAAATAATCTGCTCTATCCTACCCTGTGATATTATAGAATATCCTTCTTTACCGACTCCTGTATCAAGAAAGAGCTCCCTTACATCTTTAAGCCTAACTTTTTTACCGTTAATCCTGTAATCATTTTCTCCATCTCTATAGATTCTCCTAGAAATCTTAACCTTGTCATAAGAAAGATCTAGAGTCTTATCTTCATTGGAAAAATTCAAGTTTACTTCAGCTAGGTTTAGGGACTTAGAATTTTCTCCACCTTGAAAAATCACATCATTCATCTTCGCCCCACGAAGAGACTTGGCAGATTGTTCACCCAGAACCCATCTTATGGCATCAGAAATATTACTTTTTCCTGAACCATTAGGACCAACCACAGCAGTAATTCTATCGTCAAATTCAATTTTCGTTTTATTAGCAAAGGACTTAAATCCTTTCAATTCAATACTTTCTAATCTAATATTAACTCACCACCGTAATTTTTCTTTACATAGTCAATGATAAAGCTATCAACATCCATATCAACTTGTTTGTCTTCAAAAATAATCTTATTTGTCTTATCATCAACAAAATTCATCCTAAGTCCATATTTTTCATACAAATATTTTTTATTAGCTTTTTTATTGCCAGCTATTATAGATATGCTTCTTCCGTCTGTATGAATGGTGAAGTCGCCACTAATTTTCTCGCTTTTAATAAGTTCTTCCAAATATGCTCTATATATAAAAGATTCCACAAGTTGCCTTGTAGCTGGATGAAAGGGGCCTGCCACAACATCTTCCTTATCATTGATATTGTCTGTAGTTTGTAGCCCAATCCTTATTACATTTATATCCATAGCCCTATAAATCATATAAATTTGTGCACTCACCTCAACTGCTTCATCAAGGCTAAGGGGCTTAAAAATTCCAAGTTTATACAAACTTTCAAGCTTAGTGTCCTTGATAACAAGGGTAGGATAAATTCTAACAAGGTCTGGCTTCATATTAGCCGACTTGATTGCAGTTTTAATTGACTTTTTACGACTATCTTTGAAAAGACCAGGCATGATTTGATGACCAAGAATAAAGCCCCTCTTTTTGATAAGTTCACTAGCCTTATAAGAATCTTCACAACTATGGCCTCTCTCATTGGCATCTAGGATTTCTTGGTCAAGAGATTGGATGCCAAGCTCAATAATATCGACCTTATAGGATTTTAAAATATCAAGAATAGAATTATTTATATAATCAGGTCTGGTAGAAAGTCTGATTCTATCAATAATTCCCTTCTCCTTATAGGATCTAGCAATTTCAAGATAGCCAACCATTGTATCAGTGTCAAGACCCGTAAAAGAACCTCCAAAAAATGCTAGTTCTGTAGCTTTTTTGTCTGGATAATAGGAAAGATTTTTCTCAATTTCACCTACAATCTTTCCCTCATCAAGTTTGTCCTTGTAGTTAGTTATCTTAACTTGATTGCAAAAGGCGCAATCATGAGGACATCCCAAAAACGGAATGAAGATAGGTATTATATATTCTTTCTTGGCCATGGTTAGCGTTTTATATTTTCATAGGCAGCTTTTGCTGCATCTTGTTCAGCTTGCTTTTTATTTTTTCCAACCCCAGTTGCAAGAACCTTATTTCCAATCTTAACCGCCATAGTAAAGGTCTTTTCATGCTCTGGTCCTTCTTCTTTTACAAGCACATACTTCAATATTTTCTTATCCTTTGAATTGTGATATTCTTGCAATTTAGTCTTGTAATCGTTAAATATCCTATCGTCATTAATAATTACAAGAGCTTCTTCCTTGTAGTTAGTCATTAAAAAATCAAACAAGTTACTATAGGAACTATCCAAATAAATTGCCGCACAAACTGCCTCAAAAGTATCTGCCTTGACGTGCTTTTTTAATTGTCCTCCATGTTCCTTTTCACCCTTGCCAAAATTAAGGTAGTGGGACATATCAAATTTTTCACAAGCCTTGGCAAATGAAGAAGTACATACAAGCCTTGACCTTGTTTTAGTAAGCCAACCTTCAGGTTTGTTGTGGTAGTGTTTGAACAAAATTTCGCTTACAATCATATCAAGAATAGAATCTCCAAGAAATTCTAATCTTTCGTTGCTCATCTTATTACCCCTAACCTCGTTCGTATAAGAGGAATGAGTAAAGGCTACATCTATCAACTCTTTATTCTTGAAAGTGTAGCCAATTTTTTTCTCGAATTCTTCTATTTTTCTTAATCTATTTTCAGAAATAGCCATTAATTTTTGCTCTCAATCAAACTAACAATATCTGAAAGAGTCTCGATTTCATCAAGCTCTTCATCAGAAAACTCAATGTCAAATTCGTCTTCAATAACCATAATAAAGTCAACCAAATCAATAGAATCAATATCTAAGTCTGAAATTTTACCATCTAGGTCTATCTCATCAGGATTGATGTCTAGATTTTCTACCGCTAATTCTTTTAATCTTTCTCTAATCAATTCAATTCTCCTTCAATTTTTTCTATTACTTTCTTATCTATATAATCCATAAGTCCTAATAAAGCATTGCAAATAGCAAGCTCATTAGCATTTCCATGAGCTTTGAAAGCGTAGGATTTGACCCCCAATAGTGGAGCACCCCCAACTTCATCTGCTGAAAACTTGTTAAACATAGTTTTTAAGTCCTTTTTAAGAATTCCTGCTGCAAGCTTGTTTGTAAAAGACTGATAAAATACTTCTTTAAGCTGACCTGCCATAAGTTTTAGGATTCCTTCTGCGGTTTTAATAGCAATATTTCCATCAAAGCCGTCTGCCAAAATCACATTGACCTTGCCAGTAAAAATATCTCGAGCTTCGATATTTCCGATAAAATTAAGCTTAGTTTCCTTTAATAAAGCGTAGGTTTCCTTACTCAACTTGTTACCTTTATGCTCTTCAACTCCCACATTTAAGAGAGCAATCTTAGGATTATTTATACCAAGAACATTTTCTAAATATACTTTACCCATTAATCCAAATTCTTCCAAATATTCAGGCTTACAGTCCATATTAGCTCCTGTATCCATTAGAAGAGTTGTCTCTCCAAGAGTTGGAAGACTGGTTGCTATACACGCCCTAGCAATACCGTCAATTCTTTTTGCTATAAAAAGCCCTCCAGCAAGCAGGGCACCTGTAGAGCCTGCTGATAAAATACCATCATATCCTTCTTCCTTACATTTTTCATAGGCAAGAACAATAGATGCATCTTTTTTTCTTCTAATAGACCTAGCTGGATCATCGTCATTAGAAATAAAGGTATCTGTATGAATAATCTCGTAATCTGTGATTCTACCTGCTATTAATTCTTCAATTTTTTCTTTATTACCAACAAAAACAGGAGTGAAATCTCTTATTTTCTTACAAGCTATTGCCCCTTCGACTAGGACTTTTTCACCCTTATCTGCTCCATATGTATCAATAAGTATCTTCATTATATCCTCTTTAAAATATTATAAAAAAAAGATAGTGCATAACACTATCTTTACTCTACATCAAGAATTGCTTCGCCTTTATACTCACCACAGTTTGGGCAAACTCTGTGTGGAAGTTTTGGCTCATGACAATTTGGACACTCAACATAGTTTGATCTGTTCAAAGTATAAGCTGAGGCTCTTCTTTTATTTTTTCTTGTTTTTGATGTTCTTCTCTTTGGTACTGCCATCTTTGACACCTCCTCTTATCAGTTTAGCAATCTTTTATATTATATAATCAGCTAAACTTTTTGTCAAGCTTCAACGATTGATTTTGTATCCCTTGCTATCATCAACTCTTCGTTTGTAGCTACAACCATAATCTTAACTTTAGAATCATCCTTAGATACTATGTGAGCTCCACCACGAACCTTGTTCTTTTCTTCATCAATTTCAATTCCAAATTGTTGGAAGCCATCCATGATTTCTTTTCTCATATCAATGGAGTTTTCTCCAATACCACCAGTAAATACGATAGCATCTGCACTTCCGATTTCTGCCATGTATCCAGCTATATATCTTTTTGTTCTTGTGATAAACATATCAAGAGCGTATTGGGCTCTCTTATTGCCTTCTTTAGCAGCAGCTTCAAGATCTCTAAAGTCTGAACTTACTCCAGAAACACCAAGAACTCCTGATTCTTTATTTAAAATATTTTCCATATCATTAGCTGAAATATTTTTGTGTTGCATGATGTAAGTAATTGCAGCTGGGTCTATATCTCCTGACCTTGTTCCCATGATAAGACCTTCAAGTGGAGTTAGTCCCATAGATGTATCATAAGATTTACCATTCTTAACTGCTGTTATTGATGAACCATTACCCAAGTGGCAAGAAATGATGTTTAAGTCCTTAACATCTTTGCCTAGAATTTCGGCTGTTTTGTTTGTAATGAAATTGTGGCTTGTTCCATGGAAACCATATTTTCTAATCGCATCCTCTTCATAGTATTTGTAGTCTATACCATATAGGAAAGTTTTTTCTGGCATAGTTTGGTGGAAGGCTGTATCAAATACTGCAACATTTGGAACTCCTGCAAGCAACTTTTCACAAGCTTCAAGTCCCATAAGGTTGGCTGGATTGTGAAGTGGAGCAAATTTTGTGTATTCTTCAATAGCTTCCCTAACTTCTTCATCTATTAGAGATGATTTTGTTATTTTTTCTCCACCATGAACGAACCTATGACCAACTGCATCTATCTCTGAAAGACTCTTGATAACTCCATTTTCTCTATCGACTAGGGCATCAAATACATGTCCAACTGCTTCAGTATGATCTTTCATATCCTCTTCAACGGTATATTTGTCATCACCCTTTTCTTGGATTAGTCTTGAACCATCAATACCAATTCTTTCTACAAGACCCTTTACCATAACTTCTTCATTATCCATGTTGAATAATTGATATTTAAGTGATGAACTACCACAATTTATTACTAGAATTTTCATGTTTCCTCCATTGATTTTCGTTTTCTCTTCATTTATTATACCATAGTTTGCCATATAGCAAGATTTAGTAAGCTTGTTTACTAATTATTTGTAAAGTATAAACATTTTCCAAATTATTTCTGATAACTTTAACATCATTTATATAGTCAATACTTCCATTTTCAATCTCATTTGATGCCAGCAAACCAGCTACCTTTAATTTTTTATTGTTTACATCAATTTTCCCCTTAACAATGAGAATTCCTTTAAAATTCAGGTCTTTAGTAAGCTTTAAGTCTCCATCATTTATATATGCTCCATGAATATTTATATCAACTCTTGTTTTTTCATCAAAAGTTTTTTCATCCTTTACTTGTAACTTATTTATAAAATCTTTGTTCTTATCATAGGATATAGGATTTGTATCTTTTAATATAGGGTTTGCATCCTTTAATAAAGGATTTAATTCCGCCTTAACATAGGCTCTAGCTTCTGCCATTGAACTAGCTACGACACTTGTATTTTCAATCCTATATATCCTCAGAAAATCACTTTTTCCGTCAATATCATAAAATTCAGCCATCCTAAATACCTTGACATAATTGTTTTCATCCTCCGCATATGAAATTTTGAAGGTTTTCTTGTTTATATCTACTGAATTTTTCATATTCTTTGCTGGATTATTAGCAAAATCTTCTTTAATAAAAGCAGACAAATCATCCTCGTTAGCCTTTAAAAATATATTTAAAATAGATTCAGCCTTGTAGATAGCTTGTTTCTTGTCATATATGCTTTCATTGATTTCTAGATTGTTATTTGACTGTCTACTGATAAAGGCAATGCTTACGGTAAGGCATAACAGAACTAGAAGAATAAAAATACTTATAAATCCTTTTTTCATAACCTATCCTCAAGCTTAATATAAGTCTTAATTCTTGATTTTTCTGATGAATTATTTATCTGAATATCCATAGTCTGTCTAGCCTTATCATAGTGGATATAAATATCTTTTAGTATAGCAATCCTTACTTTACCTTCTCTATTATCTCTAGTTTTTTCGCTATCTATATAGGCATACAAAACCTTGTATCCCTTATCTTCGGTTATTCTATCTTCTAAGCTGAACCTAATTTCCGACCTACCACTAGATAATTTATAGCCATCCACATAAAGGATGAAATTCAAATTGTCTTCCCCTGCTATTTCCTCTATCTTTTGTGCCCTTCTTATCTTATCACTCACATAAAGGATAGCAGTATTTGCTTGTTTATATTCCTTCTCTGCTGAATAGGAATAGTTGAGGATATTTAGGTTGATTGACAAAACACTTCCTACAGCTAAGACCAAGATGCTGACAATAGCCAAACAAACTATCAATTCTATTAGAGTAAAGCCTTTCTTTTTCATCTTACTAAGTCCAAGTGAAAACTACCGTAACTTGCCCTTATCAATTTCATCCCATAATCATAATTACTAATATCAAGATTTATTAGGTATCCATTTATATTAATTTTCTGTGGTGGCCCAACTTCCATATCTTTACCTCTTTCAATAGCTTCTTCCAAAGCATAGACGAGTTTAGTGTCCTGTTTGTTTTTGTAGTCAAAACTAGAAATCTTGTTAAGGGATGGCAGAAGGCTAACTACAATTATTGACAAAAACGCTAGGGCAATGAGGCATTCTATAAGGGTAAAGCCTTGTCTTTTATTAATATTTGGTCTTATCAATTTTGACATTACTATAACCTCCTGCGACTCCTACGGAAAAATAAATGGAATATCCGTCTTCAAGTAAGTCTTTAGATGTAAATTGCAAAGTTTGGGCATTTATTACAGCACCAGATGGAAGTAAGGTTACTACATCCTTGCTATCGTTAATTTTTCTAAGATACTTTAGTTCTACTGACTTCTTCTCCATCCTAGTAACTTTTAGTCCTTCTTTTTGATTTATTTCATAAGCATTCTCAGTAAAAGTCATAGTTACTTCATTGCCAGAGGCCATAGCCTTCTCTTTGGCATAGTAGATATCATTCGCCAAGATTTTAGCCTCATTCTTAGCCTTTATTTTGACTATAAGGTTAAATTTAACTAGACCAAAGGTTGACAGGATAGTAATTATAGCAATTACAAGGAGCAATTCTATTAAAGTAAATCCCTTCTTTTTCATAGGCAACCCCCCATATTCATAACCATTACTAGAAGATAGGATATAAAAACAAAGATGGCAAAGGGCATATGCCTATCTTTCATTCTCGATTTTATGAGAATAACTACACCCGCTATAGCACCTATCCAGATAGAACCAAGGACGAATAAGATAAAATCACTATCTTTTACAAATAAGGCTAGGCAAATATAAAAATAATAGTCCCCATCGCCTATATTTTTCCCTGATATTTTGTAAATTAGAAAATATAATAAGGAAAACACTAGGATGTGTATTAGGACTTCCTTGGTAAATCCTATGTAGAGATACCTATAAATAAGTCCAAGCCCCAGCAAAATCACAAGGTGATTTTGGTAAATGTCCATAGTCTTCCAGTCTATTATCCCTATTACGAATCCAAGAAAAATCGATGAAAGTAGCAAAATGTTTTGAAGAAAAATCCCCTCTCGCAAAAAAAGAAGAGCTAATAGTCCACAAATAATTTCTATAAGTAAAGACTCCCCACCAATTCTTGCTCCACAATTTTTGCATCTACCTTTTTGAAAAATATAGGAAAAGATTGGAATAAGCTCAAAGACTCCAAGCTCTTTCCCACACATTTCGCAATGACTTCTAGGCACAATAGTCGACTCACCCCTTATAGTTCTTGCAATCACAAGGCTTAGATAAGATCCGAAGATTGCACCTAGGTGAAAAATCACTATATAGGTCATTAATCCTCATTTACTATATCAACATCTAATTTATTTTCTTTATAACTAACTTGATAAACTGGATTTTTAAATTTTTTAGATTCTTCAAGTCCCTTAGGAACCTCAGGCCATTTTTCTACATATTCGTTTTTGCCTTTCCATGAGAAGTCCGATTTCCCATCTGCTATAGCCATCTGGGCTGCCGAAGTTAGTATTTGTCTATTAGCATTATCAGCTGCTTGCGCAGCGGCTACCTTTGAGGTGTTGTATTTAGGAATAGCAATCGCAGCTAGGATTGAAATTATTGCAATTACTATTATGAGTTCTATTAGGGTAAAACCTTTTTTCTTCTTAGTCATAAAAACTCCTTAGTATAAATTATTTACAGAATCAAACATCGGTATTGTAACAGAAAAGACCACAAATCCGACAACAAAAGCCATGATAAGGATAAGAACTGGCTCTGCCAGCCTCGAAAATTTCTTTAGCTTGAATATATATTCATTAGAATAATATTCAGCCGCCTGTTTTAGAGATTCTTCTAGCCTGCTACTTGCTTCACCAACTTCTAACATAGAAATAAGTAAACTTGAAAAAATACCAGAATTTTTGAAGGCTTCCATTAGACTCAACCCATCCATAAGGTCTTTTTTTATGTAGTAAAACTTCTTTTGGATGTAAGTGTTTGTGTAAGCATCCGAAATTATATCAATGCTCTTTATTATATCAATATCTCCACTTCTTAGTATATACAAAAGCGAAGTTAACTTATACTCCACATTAAGCATCCTAAATCTCTTTAGGGGAAGTCTATTGAATAATGACCTATCAATACTAAGCCTATAATCCTTCTTCCTATAAAAAATCCCCATAACTACAAAAAAAGTTATAATTAGGGCTAAAACTAGGGACCAATATCTTGAGAAAAACTCGCTTATTCCAATTAATATCTTAGTATAAATCGGCAAAGTCATGTTGGACTCCCTGAAAGTTTCAATAAAGGTCGGCATAACTAAAGAAACTATGAGCCCTACAACCACAATTGTTACGATCAACAAAATTATCGGGTAAATAAAGGCTTGTCTGATTTTTTCCTTATTTTTACTTGTAGTAAACATAAATTCCGAAAATTCATCCAGAACTTGACTTAATTTCCCACTCTCATCTCCTGACTTTATAAACGAAATCAGCATTGGATTGAAGTGGTCTTTTTCCATGTAAAAAGCCTCATATGAAGACTTTCCTTCATCAAGATTCCTCAAAATTCTAGTAATACTTGTAGTCAAGTGCTTATCTATATTTTGCTCCTTAATAATTTCAAGACTCCTATCAAGACTTATTCCAGAATTTAAAAGTAAGGATAGTTGCTTCAAGAACAGGGAGGTTATCCTACTAGAAATCCTAGTAGGAAATATATCCCTAGTCATAAAGCTCCTTATCCTTTCAAAACTAAGCATATTCAATTATACTGACATCAATTCTTTGTTTTTCTTACTAGCGAGATCTTCTACTTCTTTGATTTGCTTATCTGTAATCTTTTGGATTTCTTCTTCAAGAGTGTATCTATCATCTTCTGTTACATCTCCAGATTTTTCACTCTTCTTAACTTCATCCATAGCTTCTCTTCTTTTATTTCTTATTATAATCTTTGCATCTTCAGCGTACTTATCTACTTCTTTAGTATATTCTCTTCTTCTTTCCTCAGTAAGTTGTGGGAATGGAAGTCTAATTACTTCGCCATCATTTTGTGGAGTTATACCAATATTTGACTTTAGAATCGCCTTTTCAATTGGTCCAATATTTGACTTATCCCAAGGCTTAATCATAAGAAGCCTTGCCTCTGGGATAGAAACTGTTGCAGCTTGATTGATTGGGGTTTCTGTTCCATAATATGAGAAAGTAATTCCATCAAGAACAGCTTCTGTCGCACGGCCAGCCTTTATATTAGCTATTCTATTTTCAAAGCTATTAACAGCCTTGGTCATCTCGTCTTGTGCTTGTTTTTTTATTTGTTCATAAATCATTAAAAACTCTCCTTTACTATAGTCCCAACTGGACTTTCTTCTTTAAATATTCTTACTAGATTGCTAGGATCATCAATACCAAATACAAAAAGTGGCATATTGTTATCCATACACAATGATGTAGCAGTTGTATCCATAATCTTTAATTCTTTATGAAGAATTTCTTTGTAGGTCAACTTGTCAAACTTAACTGCGTCGTGGTAGACATTAGGATCCTTGTCATAAATTCCATCAGTACCAGTTTTTCCTAGAAGAATTACATCCGCATCAATTTCTAGGGCACGAAGGCTCGCAGTCGTATCTGTTGAAAAATATGGGAGTCCTGTTCCAGCTGAAAATATAACTATTCTCCCCTTCTCCAAATGTCTTATGGCTCTTCTTCTGATGTAAGGTTCTGCAACTTCTTTCATATCTATTGCAGTCATAAGTCTAGTATCAAGACCCATCTGCTCTAGGGTTCCTTGAACCCTCAATCCATTCATGATAGTCCCAAGCATACCAATAGTATCAGAGCTTGCCCTATCAATCTCCTTACCTGATCTTCCTCTCCAGAAGTTTCCACCGCCAACAACTATGGCAATCTCAACTCCCATCTCATAAATAGCTTTAATATTTTCGCAAATATTTATAATAATATCATCATCAAAGCCAAAGCCTTTATCCCCAGCTAGGGCTTCCCCACTTAGTTTGAGTATAACTCTTTTGTAATCTTGCAAAATAATCCTCCTACTTATATTAATTATAACCTATTGATGATAAAGTTTGCAAGAGTAACTTGCCATAATAAATCCCTAGAAAGAACCACTCTTCCAATTGCCTTCCTTGTATATAAATTGAGCGATAATTGTTACTAAAACATTGGATATGGACATAGCAAGCCAGATTCCAGTAACCCCAAAGTCAGTCATATACTTAAACAAAAATAGGAGTGGAATTCTAATTCCCCAAAGTCTTACTACATCAATAAACATCGAGTACTTGCTATTCCCAGAACCTTGAAAAAGCCCTTGATAGATAAAAAACATATTTAACATAACAAGAGTAAGAAGTGTGTACTTCATATAGGAATTTGCCTGAATCATTAGCTTTGACTCTATTGGTGCATCTATAAAAAATCCTAAGATTTCATTAATCTTAAAAAAGCTTATTATAGCAATGATAATTGACATAATTACGACTATGATAGATGCCTTGAAAAATGTTTCCTTAACCCTATCTATATTTCTATTACCAATATTTTGTCCAATAATACTTGTAATCGCAGACCCAATCCCTCCTGGAGGAATATTTAAAAGTCCACTAATCCTATTTACCATTCCATAAGCAGCAACTGTATCAGTACCGTAAGATTGGATGAAAGAATTTAAAATTATAAATCCAAGAGCAGCCCCCATCTGTCCAATAACAGATGGAGTTGCAATCCTATAAATTCTCCTTACAACACTTCTCTCCCATCTAATATAAATAAAAGACCTTAAATTTAACCTTATGGCATCCTTATTGATTCTTAAATGAATGAACCCTACAAGACACATCAAAGCTTGAGTTAAAACTGTAGCAAGTGCTGCCCCCTTAACTCCCATACCAAGACCCCTCAAAGCTAAAATAGGAATTTTATCAAAGATAAAAAAAGGATTTAAAATCATATTCATAATTACACAAGTCGTGCTTATTATAGTTGGTATTGTATTTTTGCCTTGAGCATTAAATACCGCTGAATAAATAAAATACAAAAAAATAAAGGGAGTTCCCAAGTAAGAATATCTAAGATAAATAACAGAAAATTCATACAATTTTCCACTAGCCCCCATCATTCCTACAATAAAATCTGCTGTAAAAAATCCTACTCCAGTAAAAATAATAGAAAAAATTAAGGAAATATTAATCAAAGTATCAGTATATTTTTGAGCATTTTCCCTATCATCTCTTCCCAATAATTGAGAAATCAAAGAAATAGCTGCAATTGATAGACCCATCCCAATAGAATTAAACAAAAAGACAACTGGCCAAGTAAAAGATGTTGCAGCAAATTCTGCTGTACCTAGCTTTCCAAGCCAAAAAGCATCCGCCAGCGAATAAAGTTGCTGGATGAAGTTATTCAAAATTATAGGTATCGATATTATCGCTATAGCTTGGTAAATATTTCCATATAGAATTAATTCCCTACGATCTTTCTTCATAAAACTCCCCTCTATATACTTCTCATATGATTTTATCACAGAAATAAATTAATTAAAGTATCCATTAAGAATAAATTGGATATTTTAAAATATATAATCCCTATATCTGTCTTATTAAATTATAAATAGATTTAATTATATAATTATATTATAAACTACACCCTAAACTTTTAATATAGTTATGATACAATAAAAACAAAGAGGTGGTATATATGGCACAAATTAACATAAGAGTAGATGACGAAATAAAAAAAATAGGTCGTGGATATAAAATACCTTTTGAATTGTCGGCAGACCCTTTTTATAGTGAAACCAACATTAATTAATTAGAAGAGCAATGGGAAAAACACAAAATCTGTGGAATGGAAATTCTTAATCATGAATTGATAGAAGATGAAGATTAACAACGTTCAATGGAGTTCCAACAGTCGGGACGAGTATTTATATTGGTACAAAACTGACAAGGTGATTTCTAATAAAATAAATACTAGAAAATTCGAAATATTATAACCCCATAAGTAAGACCAAGAAAAATATTAGCAAAATAAAGCGTAGATAAAAACATACATAACCAACCTGCCAAGCATTAGCTTTATTATACTCTCCTACATCGTATAAATATATTAACCAAGTAATAATATTTTTAAAAGCTTATATAGAGGTTTAGGAATACAATGCAAGCCTTTAGGAGATTAACTTAATCCTATCAGTTTTAAAGCTATATTAGCAAAGAAAATGATAACAAAACTATAAATATGAAATTCTTTTAATCTCTTCCTTAGTCAAAAATTAAAGTCAGCACTAAAAGAAATTTATCTAGCAAAAAAAGCCAGTAGAGAATTATGTATATATAATAACTTTTAGCTAAATCATTGGAAAATATCCACTTGTAAAAGATTGTTAATTTAAAAATAAGTATAATCTGTGCATAAATAAAAAAATAAAGCATTGAAAATTCAATGCTTTAACGGTATTTGGTGCCGATGGTGGGACTCGAACCCACACGCCCTGGTGGACAACAGAGTTTGAGTCTGTCTCGTCTGCCAATTCCAACACATCGGCCTAATACCTTTTTATTATACCATCATTTTTTTGCTTTGTAAATTATATTTCTCTTAAATTTATTATAAACATTTGATTGGTAAATCTTTATAGCAAGTTTTGTTAGAATTATTCCTATAATTCCACCTACTAAAACATCACTTGGATAGTGAACATATAGGTAAAGTCTTGAAAATGCAATGAGTATTGCGATTACTCCCATATACCAAGATAAAAGCTTAGATTTTCCTAGGATTATCAAAGCTGTTACAAAGGAAAATGCATAGGATGTATGACCAGACGGAAATGAGTTATCTGACAAATGACCTATGAGTAAATTTGTAAATCCTACCGCCTCATAGGGTCTTACTCTTCCTACAGATATTTTTAATAGGATATTTACTACTATGATGTTTAAAATAAAGGATATTGTAATAATTTCAGCTATTTTTTTGTAGGCCTTGCTGGTAAAAAATACCACCAATAAACTTATCCAAAATATAGCTCCATTGCCAAGTGAGGTAACAGTTATCATAGCATCATCAAGCTGAGGTGTTCTCAAAGTTTGGATAGCATTTAATATATTTATTTCTAAACCCTGTAAGTAATTCATTGTTCCACCTTTAAATTCACAGTTTCCATGGTCATATCATAGGCTTGTTTTATCCTTGCCCTCTGGTTTTCATTAACTTCCTTGTATTTTGAACCACCTTCTAGGAAGTCTTCACACTTATAAGTCTTAACACTAACCCCATATTCGTCATAGTTACTAGCTATCCATAGGGGATGATATTTTATTTCACCAATCTTTTTATTTCCATTTTTTTTGTCTTTTTCAAGGTTTAATTCTATACTCAAACTTTGCTCTACCCTTGCATCTCCAAATGATTCAAAAGATTGCATAGATACAAAGTTTCCTAGGGCATAAGCAATTAGACCATCTCTTCCAGATTTTGTTGTGTATTTTTCTACAGGTTGTACAACATGCGGATGGTTACCTATTACTAGGTCAGCACCCCAATCGACCATTTTATGAGCTTTTTCAACTACTTCCTTGACTGGATATGTTTCATACTCAATTCCCCAGTGAGGATAAACGATAACAAAGTCTGCTCCATTTTTCTTGGCTTCTTTAATATCTTTTTCTATCAAATCATCGTGAAGATAGTTAACGGATCCTACTTCTTCTCTTGGTGTTAGCAAGTCTACCTTACCATTACAACCGTATGTGTAGGATAGAATTGCAATTTTAATTCCATTAATTTCCTTGTAGAGAATTTTTTCATCATCAGTTTTATGGGTTCCTACGAAGTCAAGACCAGCTTCTTTTATAGCGTCTATTGTAGTAAATACTCCCTCCTCATCTGTGTCTAGGGTATGATTGTTGGCTGTTGTTACGACATTAAATCCAGCATTTTTGATTGCTTTAAGATACTCACCTGGAGTATTGAAAGCAGGATATCCTGCGTATGCCCTATTTGGGTTTGTTGTAGTTTCATAATTTGTTATTGACAGGTCGCTATCTTTTACATAATCTGAAATATAAGTAAATTGATTGGAAAAATCGTAAACTCCTCCCCCATAATTGTAGGCATATTGAACTTGGTCATAGTGAGCCATTGTATCTCCAAAGAATTTGACTCTAACTTTTGAGTACTCACCCTCATCTTCCTTTTCTTTTTTTTCTATTTGTTTTTTACTAGATTTATCTGCTACTTTTTTCTCTTCTTTGGCTAATTTCTTTTCCTTTTGTTTTTTAATTTCTTCAATTTTTTCTTCTGCTTTAGTTCTCTGCTCTCCTAGTGCTCTCTTCTTTTCTTCTGATTTTTCTTCCTTGGCCAAGGACTTCTTCCACCTATCAAGTGCATAAGACCTATCTTCCTTTGGTTTTTGACCATCATTAGGCACTTTTTCGTTAGTGGTTTTTGTGGAAATATTATCAAGATTATTCATTAAATCTTCTATTGTTTTTGGCTTTTTATCTATATTTTTATCCTTGCTAGTACACCCTGTTAGTATTATTGCAAGTATTAGCATGGTTATCAAAGTGAATCTTTTAAATTTCATAAGAACTCCTTCTTTCTATTCTATCATATTTTAAAAGAAATTACATATTTAGCTTCCACTTTATAGGCAACAAAAAATCCACTTTTCGTGGATTAGTTATAAACAGCGACTTTCCCAGAGGATGTTTCTACTATTTCTATTTCAGTTTCAAATATACTTGATAGGATTTGTGCATCCATCATTTCATCTACTGTTCCAGCTTTACCAATTGCCCATTTTTCATTGCAAAAATTTTATCGGAATACTTGGCTGCAAAATTTATATCGTGAATCACAAGAATTATAGTTCTACCTAGTTTATCACATACATTTCTTAAGTGCTTCATCATACTTACAGACCTTGCTACATCAAGGTTATTCAAAGGCTCATCCAGAAGAACATACTCTGTTTCTTGGGCAAGAACCATAGCTACATAGGCTCTTTGCCTTTGACTACCAGAAAGCTCATTTAGATACCTATTTTCAAGACCGTTAAGCTCCAAAAAATCTATATATTTTTCAATAATCCTATGGTCGTTTATAGTAAGTCTTCCCTTAGTATATGGAAATCTTCCAAAGGAAATCAACTGCCTTACTGTAAGTCTTGCCATGAAGTTATTTTCTTGTCTAAGGGTAGAAATCACCTTAGATAGGGTCTCTCCGTCAGTCTTACTGACATCATAATCTCCCACAAAAATCTCTCCCTCATCAATTCCCAAGAGCCTACCTATCATAAGTAAGGTTGTTGACTTACCTGCTCCGTTAGGTCCAATTATTGAGTTAATCCCCTTATTTTCTATAGAAAAATTAAGAAATCCGATTTCTGTTTCTGTCGAATATTTTTTTACTATATTTTTTAATCTTATCATAAATCTCTGTTCTTGAAAATAAGCATCAAGAAACTAATTCCTCCTATCATTTCTATCAATATTGATACAACTGCATTAGTATGGAAAATATGGTTCATAACAAAATATGATGCTGTAAGTATCAAATATGCTAATAAAATTGCTACAATTAATAAGTACTTATGGTCGTAGGTTTTGACTAATTGATAACTTAAAGTTGCTACCAAAAATCCAAAAAAGTCATAGATCCCACAAGAGCAGTTGATATTGACATTAATATTGATACACAAACTAGATACTTTATGCTCTCCCTCTTGTAATTAAGGCCTAGATTCTCTCCCACATCTTTTCCTAAAGCCAAAACATTTAACTTACTTGTATTAGCAAATATTATGAGAACTATTATTCCAATAATAGCAAGCGAAATCCAAAAATAATCAGCCTTAGCATTGTTTACAGAGGCAAACAAACTAGATTGAAGAACATCAAACTCTGATGGTGAAAGTATTCTACGCATGAAAGCAGAAACAGACCTAAGTCCTTGACCCATAACTACTCCTACCAAAAGAACTAAATCTATGCTAGAATTTTTCATATTTAATATTCCATAAAAAAGAAGCAAGCAAACGAGAACCATTATGAGAATTTGCCCCAAGTAAAAATACACATTTCCCAAAGCCAAAAATACACTTACTCCAAGAAAATACATAACACTTGTGTTAATTGTTGCATAAATAGCTTCAAACCCTAAAAGCGATGGGGTTATAATCTTATTTGAAGTAATAGTTTGAAATATTACTGTAGCTAAAGCTTGACAAACAGAGGCCATAGCCATTGCTATAAGAGCGTTTTGCCTTATCTTAATTACTGGCAAAAATGATGGAGAACTTATTGGTACAGGATTATTATAAACAAGAAGTCCATAGGCTAGGATTAATAAAACTAAGCATAGTCCGTAATAGGCCTTTCTCTCTCTTTTACTTCTAAAAGAATTATCCAAATTCATCAAACCCTCCTAGTTCTAAGCAAAAGCCCAATAAAAAACACAGACCCAAGACTTCCTAATATTAATGACACAGGTACCTCAAAGGGAGCAATTATCGTTCTTGATACAATATCTGCTATTAGGATAGCACCCATAGATATCAGTCCTGTCTGCGGCAAATTTCCCCTCAAATTGTCTCCCTTAGCAAGGCTTACTAGATTTGGTACAAGCAATCCAAGAAAGGGAACCTTGCCAATAACAGCATCTACAATTCCAACAGCTATTGAAACAAGGAAATTATCTATTAGTATAATTTTCTTATAATTAAGTCCAATATTAGTAGCAAATTCCTCACCCAGGCCCGCCATGGTTAACCTATCAGCATAAAAAAATATTGCTATAGAAATTATAACTATGAAAAAAAGAAATTCATATCTACCTTTTTGAACCCCTGCAAAATAACCCTGAAACCATATTTCAAGAGCTTGCATCATATTAAACTCTAAGGAAATAAAAGTTGTAAAAGCACTTACAACTCCAGCCATCATAATCCCTAAAATCGGCACATATAGGGAGGATTTTAACTTTATTATCCTTAGAATTAGAAAAAATATCATTGATCCAATAAAGGAAAATATTATAGCTCCAAGCATTCTCTCCACCATTGTTGGAGAAGGGATTAAAATATAGACTATAATCAAACCCAAAGAAGCCCACTCAATCGTGCCAGTAGTAGTAGGCTCTACCATTCTATTTTGCGTTATCAACTGCATTACTAGTCCCGATATAGAAAGGGCTAGACCAGTTAGCATAAGAGCAATCGTTCTCGGTATCCTCGTTATAAAAATCATTTTAAGTCCATCCTCTTAGGACATAATACTATATGCCCCAGTCATAATGGAAATTATAGCTAGTAGAAAGACTATCATACTAGCTACAATAAATTTTTTTTCTAAGAATACGAGCTTATTACTTTTCACTTTGGAATAAATCCTTTAGACCTTCGAATATTTTAGTAAATGTTTGAATAGATTCATTAGTATAAGTATCATCTGGTGCGTAATAAATTCTATTATTCTTTACAACATCAAGGTTTTGAAGGGCAGGTGAGTTGTTAATTACATCCTTAGCTGGAGTTGAAGTTTTAGAATCACTTTTAGCTTGATCCCTATCTAAAACTAAAATATAATGAGGATTTGATTCAGCGATTGCTTCAACAGAAATATCATCTCCCTTATGATCTGATGAAGTATTATCAATCTCAAGAGATGGTTTAAGTCCAAGAACCTCGTAAAGCGACCCCCAAACCCTACCAGATTTAGGATCTGAATTAGCCTACATCTCCTCCAGAAACAACAAGACTCATCACACTTTGACCCTTATAGGCTTCTTTTGCTTCTTTGATTGAATTATCAAGTTTATCAACCAGGTCTTTTGCCTTATCTTGTTTTTCAAAAATTTCTCCCGGAGCTAGAGTTGACTCCTTGAAGCCATTTATTAAATTATCTCCAGGATGTTCACTCTTTTCGCTAACATCATAAGAAAAATCAACAACAGTTGAATTTAGAAGAAGTTCTTTGATTTGCTCGTAGTATTTAGCAAATATTTGTCCAACAATTACAAGATCTGGATCTGCGGCAGCTAATAATTCTAAGTTTGGTTCTCTATGGTTACCAATATTTTCTACAGAATCATCCCCAACATAAGCAGATGTTTTTGCCATAACATCCTTAGGTGCAGCAACAAGTTTAACTCCAAAATCACTCAAAGTCTCAAAAGTTCTATTGTCGAGAGCAACTACTTTCTTAGGATTTCTAGCTACTTCAACCTCGCCATGGATATTCTTAATCTTCACAGTGCTAGAGCTTTGTTCCGCCTCATCTTCCTTAACTTCTTCTTTGGAAACATCTTGAGCTTGGCTAACTTCCTTATTTTCATCAGCCTTAGGTGCATCTTTTCCAGAATTTCCACATCCTGTTAACACTAGGGATGCTATCATCATAGTCTGCAATAATTTGTTTTTGTTCATATCTCCTCCTTTAACGATAGTGATAATCTTTATATTTCATAAGGTTTATATAAAGTCAAGGATAATTTGTTGTATTTTTGAAATATTTATAAATTAAATATAGCTTTAAATAATAAATACTTTTAGTATAGTTATAGTGGTGAAAATATGAAAAAAGTATTATTTATAATAAGCTCAAAAGCTGGAAAAACTGAACTTGAAATCAAGAAAGATGATATATTAAAAGCATATCTAAAAAAAGACTTAGATTATGAAATAGACGTTAAAGAAACAGAATATAAGGGTCACATAGAAGACCTTATAGACGAATTTTCAAAGGAAAATTACTCAGATAAGTATGTAATTATTTGTGGTGGTGATGGCTCCCTTCATGAACTTGTAAATGCTTGCTACGACCAAAATATATCCATCGGGCTAATTCCAACTGGAACTGGCAATGATTTTTCTAAAAATTTCGACTACAGGGATTTCCATGTGGAAGATGCCTTTGATTTCTACACAAGACCTATAGATTTACTTAAAATAAATAATAAAATTTGTATAAATGTAACAAGCCTTGGCTTTGATACACATGTTTTGGAAGAAGCTTACAGAATTTTAGAAAAATATCCCGATTTTGGAAAAAGAGCCTACATTCAAGCAGTTCTTAACTCTCTAAAAAATATTAGCTATGAAACTCTCGAAATCAACCTAAAAGACTTGTGTGGTAACTCAATCATTATTAAAGGAGAATACCTTATAAGTGCCTTGTGTAATGGCTCTTATTACGGATCTGGTTTTAACCCTGCTCCCCTAGCAAGGATTAATGATGGGCATATCAATTTGATTACCGCAAGCAAAATCCCCTTCTACAAACTACCAAGTATGATAATCAAATACAAGAATGGTAACCACCAAAAAAGTCCTTATTTGAACGAATATAAGGCTATAGAAGGTACCATAACCTCCCCACATGTGTTTCTAGCAAATATGGATGGAGAAATATTTAAAACAGATACAATAAAATTTGATGTTCTTAAAAAATCGATAAATTGGATTTATTTTAATCGAAATTAAATCTGTTTTTAAACTAATAGCTTCTTGGATAAGTCCTCTGAAGCTGTTTGTTTTTAGAACATACTAAAAAACGAGGGAATTACCCTCGTTTTTATATTTACTTATCAATCAATTATCTTCTTTTTGATTTGAATAGAGCTGCTGATGCTGCTGCAAGAGTTGCAACTACACCTGTAAGTCCAGCTACACCTGTTTTAACATTTTTATTTGCTTTTGCAGGTGCTTTAGCCTTAGCAGAACCTTCATTTGCTGAAGATTTTTTGTTCTCTTTAGCTGTATTATCAGAAATAACTTCACCTGAGTGAGAGCTAATTCTCTTTAGTGGTGTTGGGTTACCAACAACTTTTTTAGCAACAGTTCCTTCAACTGGATCCATAGTTGTATAAACATAGTATTTACCATCTTTAGCTTCTACAGTTGAACCTGGGAATGCTTTAAGAGCTTCTTCAGCTGTAGCAAATTCATATTTAACCTTTGGAGCTTCTTGAGTGTAGATTACGTATTTTCCGTTTTCATACATTGGTTTGATGTTTTCAAAAGCTTCAAAAGCTTCAGCTTGAGTATCAAATGTGTATTTTAGAAGTGGAGCTTGTGATGTATAAACATAGTATTTACCATTTTTAGCTTCAACAGTAAGGTTAGGGAATACATCAGCTGCTTCTTGAACTGAGTTAAATTCATAACCGATAAGTGGTGCTTTGTCAGAGAATACTATATATTTTCCATTTTCATACATTGGTTTAGAATCTGGATAAGCAGCTATAGCTTCTGCTACTGATTTGAAATAGTGTGGGTTATTTTCTTTAGATGTTTTTGGAGCTGCTTTTTTAACTTTTGTATGTTCCATCTTCATTATTTGTCTTACTATGGTAATTATATGAGCATGAATGTTTTGATTTCCCTCTCTACTTTCATCATGAATTGCTAGGTCTACTATCATTCCCTCTTTTACAAAATTGTTTTGAACATATTCTTCTATCATCTTTTTATTTTCTTCTATGCTTAACTCTTTTGGTAGGGATATGATAAAGTTTCTTGCAAGTTGGGCATTAGAGTTTTTCTCAAATAGTTCTACCGAGTTCCACAAGGTTTTTCGGTCTTTATATTCTTTTGGTGCGTGATCTGGTAAAAATATTTCTTTGCTAATTACTCCTTGTTTTTTGGTATAGTCATGGGTTACTCCGTCCCATTCATTTTTTATTTTTTCTCCACTTATATATGCTGCACTTGCTACTGCACTTTTGCCTTTTCCTCTTGATATTATGTTTACTGAAAAATGAAAATTGTCTGCCATTTTATCACTTCCTTTCTTGTTGTTTTATGTGGAGAACGCTCATTCTGTTGTAAGTGTGAACAAAATACTTGCCATCGTAACCATGGATATGGGTACCAAAAAGACCATTAGCAACAATCTTCCCCAAATATTAATTAACTCCAGGTTCATTTTTGAAAAATCCAACAATAATACCATCTGACACCTCCATAAAATAATCTTCAAGCACGATATCTTTCTAAAATAAGATAATTATCCTTATAAAACATAAAACCTCTGTAATTTCAATAAAACTAAGTCTTTTTTCATATATGATGCCCCAAATTTTGCTTAAATATATAAAAATTAAAGGCAGGTTGATAAAATAACCACCTGCCTATCTTAGCTAAATATAGTCTTAAATTCTTACTTTTATAACCATCAAATCGCTATCCTCAAGAGCCTTAAGAGCATGGATTTCATTAGGATCCATTGTGATTATATCACCTGGGATTATTATCTTGTTTCCATTCTCTCCCTTAAAATCTACCTTGCCCTTATAAATTACAACTACTACACTTTTATCTGACTTGTGACTTGGTATTTCTTCGCCCTTTTTGATTTGTAGATGGGTTATTTGTAAATTATCCTCATCCAACAAATGCTCAAATTTGCCGTCTAAAATATTCGCACTTATTTTTTTCATATTTTTCTCCTTCTTGATGACCATTGTCATAAAAAAATGGTATACAATAAATTTTTACAAACACAATTTATCTCAGCTTTTTTACAATTTTCTTTAACTCAGGCAAGACATCCTCTCTAAAAAAAGGATTTTTTGCTATCCACCTGTTGTTTAAAGGACTTGGGTGGGCTATTGGGAAATATTCTGGCAAAAATTCTTTGTAAGATTTTACTGTTTCAGTTAAATTTTTCTTAAATTTATCCTTCAAATAAAACTTTTGAGCATAGGCTCCTATCAAAATGGTTAACTTTATATCCTTCAATTCATTTAATAATAGTGGATGGTATTCTTTTGCAATAAAAGATCTAGGAGCCTTGTCGCCTGATTTTCCCTTTCCAGGATAATAAAAATCCATTGGAATTATAGAAAAATCTTCACTATGGAGGACGTCTTCCGATATACCCAACCATTTGACAAGATTTTCCCCACTCTTATCATTAAATAAAATATCAGTTTCTTCAACCCTTTCCCCAGGAGCTTGCCCAATTATCAAAATTTTTGATTTTGGATTTAGCTGGAATGTTGGGTTAATTCCTCTATTTGTGTAGATTTCATTTCTGCGATCTTCTATTAATTTTTTAATAATGAGTTTTTCTTTCATAATTTTGCCATCACTTTCATAAGAATTAGAACCTTACCAAGCTTTGGGACAAGTAACAATTTTCGTAAAAATTTATTCTTAGCCTAGTAAAAATTTCAACCTACATAAGATTATTACCCATTTTTGTCTTGACTCTCATCATGAATTGCATAATCTACTATCATTCCTTGTGATGTTAGAT
>NZ_CAMXYR010000022.1 GCF_947253225.1 uncultured Anaerococcus sp.
TTATTAGCACTTAATGTTTAATAGAGTTTTATAAAATTCAGCAAGTGACATTCATATTTGAAAAATAAATCTTTCTAAATAATAAATATATCAGCCCTACCCTTAATAAATATTAGCTTGATACGCAAATTCTTTTTAGACCCTTTTAGCTTTAGTAGAATATAAAATTATCCTATTTAATCTCCACCTCTTTCGGTGGCAAGACTTAGACAAACAACTTGAGCTGCTCCATTTTTCTTTAGCTCTTTAATAATTTCCAAGCAGGTATTTCCTGTTGTAATTAAATCATCAACTAAAAGGATGCTTTTTCCATTAATATTATTATCAATCCTAAAGGCACCAAGTAAGTTTTCCATCCTCTCTTCCCTATTAAGCTTATGTTGGGACTTAGTATTTTTAACTTTTTCAAAATCTTCTAAGTAGGGTATTTTTATGGTCTTGTTTGCTTCATCAACTATCAATCTTATATGGTCAAAACCTCTAAATCTAATAGTTTCTTTTGATGAAGGAGAGGCTAGTATATAATGAAAATCGATCAAGTTTTTATCAAGTAAGAACTCGTAAAGCATCTGACCAAAAACCTTATATAGGGATGTATTTCTATTAAACTTATAATCTCCAATCAATCTTTTCATGAAATTGTTATAAAAATAAATGCTGTAGCAAAGATTGTCTTGTAGTTTGAAGGATTTTGCCATATAGTCTAGCTTTTTGAGACAAGAGGAACATAGGTGGTATTTCTCTATTGGCTCTTTTTTGCAAAAATAGCACACTCCTTTATCTAAAAATAAAAAATCAATCATCAATCACTTTCTCCATTTCTCCTATCCAATAGGAAAGGTTGGTAAATCTTTTATTTGAAGTATTGTTATCGACCATCCTCTTTAAGATATTTTTGTTGCCTAAAAGAATTACAATTTTTCTAGCCCTAGTTACTCCCGTATAGAGCAGATTTCGTGTAAGAAGCATTGGGGCAACTTGCATCATTGGAATTATTACACATGAAAACTCAGAACCTTGGGACTTATGAATCGTTATAGCGTAAGAAAGATCTAAGTCTTTGATATCTTCTTTCTTATAATGAATTAATCTACCATCGTCAAATCTAACATCTAAACTTTCTTCTAGCTGGTCGACTTTTTCTATAATTCCAATATCTCCATTATAGACTCCCTCATCAAAGCCTTCTTCACTATTTATTGCGGTAAGGTCATAATTATTTCTAACTTGCATTACCTTATCATGTAGCTTGAAAACTTTATCATTAAATTTTAGAAAATATTTTTCCTTATTGAGAGCCTCTTGAATCTTCTCATTTATCTTGTTTACACCCCAATCAGTTTTTTTTGATGGCGATAAAATTTGGATATCTTTGATTGGGTCAAAATTATAGTATTCAGGAAGTCTTTTTTTAATAAGACCTAGGAGGGTATCCATAAATTTTTGACCATTTGTATCTATGAAAAAAAAGTCCTTACCTTTTTCGTTTAGGATTGGATATTCTCCCTTGTTTATCCTATGAGCATTTACTATAATATTTGACTCTCCAGCCTGTCTAAAAATTTTTTTAAGTCGAACAGATGAAATATTTGTAGCTAGGATGTCTTTTAAAACATTTCCTGGTCCAACAGAAGGTAGCTGGTCGCTATCTCCTACCAAGATTAATGCTGTGTTTTGTCCAACTGCTTTTAAAAGACTGTCCATCAAATAAATATCAACCATACTCATTTCATCTACAATTATGTAGTCTTTATCTATAGGGTTATCTTCGTTAAATTCAGCTACATTTTCATCTGGTCTTATGCCAAGTAATCTATGAATTGTAAAGGCTTCTTGACCAGTTGATTCTTGCATTCTTTTGGCAGCCCTTCCTGTTGGAGCTGCCAGAGCATAGGTCATTCCATTTTTAGCAAGAATTTTACAAACGGCATTAATAATTGTAGTTTTCCCAGTTCCAGGACCGCCTGTAATTACTAGCGTCATAGCCTCAAAAGCCTTATGTATAGCTTGCTTTTGCTCTTGAGAAAAAATAGATAGGTCATAATCAATTTCTACATCGAAGATATATTTTTCAGAAATTTTACTAGCAAGGGCTAGGGCTACTGACTTTTCTGCCCTAAGTATTTTTGATGAATAGATGTAATTTTCACCTTCAATATTTATAAGGACTAGTTTTCCTGAAATAATATCCTCTTCTACAACTTTCCTTATTCTATCCTCTTGCACTTTCAAAAGATTCTTAGCCATAGATATTAGGTAAGAAATTTTTAAAGAAGTATGACCATTAAAGTCTGCTTCCCTATTTAAAATATAGATCAGACCAGCAGATATCCTAAAGCTTGAAGATGTATCCATTTGCATATTACGAGCTATATTATCGGCCATGGTAAAGCCAATTCCACTTATATCTTCAATTAGCTGGTAAGGATTAGTTTTTAATATATCTACTGTATTTTCTCCATACTTACGAAAGATTTTCATAGATAAATTATAAGAAATGTTTAAACTTTGGATGTATTCCAAGACTCTTCTAGAGTCCCTAGTTTCTTCTACCGAAAGTTTAATATCTTCAAGTTTTTTCTTGCCTATTCCCTCAATTCTCAAAAGTTCTTCCGTTCTCCTATAGACTGTATCTATAGCATCTTTTCCGAACTTATCATATATTGCCTCAGCTGTTTTTTTGCCGATTCCCTTTAGATTTCCAGAAGATAAAAACCTAATTATAGAAGCTTTATCAGATGGTTTTTCAAGACGAATTGATGAAATATCAAATTGCTCTCCATACTTATCGTGGTAGGTAAGTTCACCTTCAATTTCAACCCTATCGCCTACATTAAAAAGAGGCATAGTACCAACACAAGTAAGGTCAGAATCGGATGTTTCAACACCAAGAATGGTATATCCACTTTCATCGTTTCTAAAAATAATGTTGGTTACTATGCCTTGTAATTTCATTTTATATCCTAATCAACTGTAATTCTTTTTATATCTGCCCCAAGTTTGGTGAGCTTTTCAATAAGGTTGCTATATCCCCTATCTATATGGTAAATTTCTGAAACCCTAGTTTCTCCTTCAGCGACAAGTCCAGCCATAACTAAGGCTGCTCCAGCTCTTAGGTCTGTAGCCTTTACACTTGCCCCATGAAGCTTTTCAACCCCTGCTATGGTTGCCCTATTTCCTGAAGTCGCAATCACTGCTCCCATCTTTGAAAGTTCCTCAACATGCATGAACCTATTTTCGAAGACAGTTTCTTGAATTCTACTTTCTCCACTACTTAAAGTTAAAAGAGCCATGAATTGAGCTTGAACATCTGTAGGAAAGCCTGGATATGGAAGTGTCTGAATATTTGTGGACTTCAATCTCTTAGGTGCTTTAACATAAATAATGTCCTCTTCTTCAATTTCTTTAACTTCTGCACCAATCTCAATGAGTTTTGCAATTACAGGTCTTATATGAGAACCAATTGCGTTTGTAATCTTCACATCTCCCCTTGTCATAGCCGCAGCAAGCATATAGGTAGCCGCCTCTATCCTATCAGGTATTATTGTATGTCTAGTACCAGTTAACTTCTCTACACCTTTTATTGTAATTGTAGATGTTCCTGCACCCTTAATTTTTGCTCCCATTTTTGATAGGAAAGATGCTAAATCAACTATTTCTGGCTCTTTTGCAGCATTCTCGATTGTAGTCTCTCCCTCTGCAAGTGTGGCCGCCATAATAATGTTTTGGGTCGCACCAACTGACGGGAAGTCTAGGTAAATTTCATTACCCCTTAGTCCCCCATTAGCTTCTATAGCTATTTCTTCATCGTTTATCCTTGTTTCAGCTCCAAGAGCATTAAAACCCTTGATATGAAGGTCGATAGGTCTTGAACCAATATTGCATCCACCTGGTGCTTTGGTATAAGCCTTAGAAAACCTAGATAAGAGTGGTCCCATAACTACAAAGGACGCACGCATCTTATCCATTAGCTCATAAGGAGTTTCACATGTGTTTATTCCGCTAGAATCAATTCTTAGGCTATTTCTGTCAATATACTCAACCTTAGAGCCAAGGTGCTTTAAGACTTCAACCATTATTTCGACATCCTTTAGCTCAGGAACTCCATCTAAGATAATTTCCTCAGTCCCTAAAACACAAGCTGCTAGAATCGGAAGAGCTGAATTTTTAGCTCCAGAGATTTCTACTTCTCCTTTTAGAGGTCCATTTGAGTTAATAACTAATATTTCTTTACTCATAGATTAACCTATTTTGTTCCAAATAACCTATCACCAGCATCTCCTAGACCTGGTACAATATATCCATTTTCATTTAGTTTCTCATCTAATTGAGCTACATAAATATCTACGTCATCATGTTTGTCTTGAATTGCTTTGATTCCTTCAGGAGCTGCTATTAGACATAACAACTTGATAGACTTACATCCTCTTTCTTTTAGTCTTTCAATAGCATCATTTACAGATCCACCTGTAGCAACCATAGGATCTACCACGAGAATATCCCTATTTCCAACATCATTTGGAAGCTTGCAATAATACTCTACTGGTTTTAGAGTTTCTTCATTCCTATACATACCAATGTGACCGATTTTAGCTGCTGGTAAAACTTCAAGAACTCCATCTACCATACCAAGACCAGCTCTAAGTATTGGAACAATAGCTTGCTTTTTGCCAGCTAATCTATAACCTGTAGTTTTAGCTATAGGAGTTTCCATTTCAAACTCTTCAAGGCTTAAATCTTCTGTAGCTTCATAGGCTAAAATCATTGCTATCTCAGTAACGAGGGATCTAAATTCATTAGCTCCTGTATTCTTATCTCTTAGTATTGTTATCTTGTGTTTAATCACTGGATGATTTAGTACATTTACTTTTCCCATATGCTCTCCTATAAATATTCAATATTGCCTGCGGCAGATTTTTTCATTCTATTCATTATACTCTTACCTAAGTTATTATCCATAACTCCTTCTGCAAGAATTAAGTCAACACCCATCTTGTCCATTTGCCTTAGGGCAGCAAATAATTTGTGGCTCATTTGCCTTAAATCATTTCTATCTCCAAAAGAGATTTTATAAAAATCATCAAATCTTTCCATATCGTCATCAAAAATAAGAACTCCAACACGAATACCTTGACTTCTATAAGACCTTGCCTTTTTGTATATAAAATCAGCTGCCCTATCTCCAACATAAACTTGCATCCTCGCCTTTGGAGCATAGTGCTTGTATTTTTGTCCAGGAGATTTTGGAACTACATTATCATCAACTAAGGCATCATCAAGCCTTACTTGAGGCAAGATTTCCCTTAGCATTTCCAAAGTATAGAAACCAGGTCTAAGAATAGTTGGTATATCTTCCGAAAGATCTATTACTGTAGATTCTATTCCAATTCTAGATTCCCCTCCATCAACTATAAGAGGTATCTTGCCATCCAAGTCAAAAAAACAATCAGATGCATTGGTTGGAGATGGTCTACCAGAAATATTGGCAGATGGAGCAGCAATCGGAATTTTCGCTTCTTCTATAATATTTCTTGCAATCTCATCTACTGGAAATCTTATAGCAACCGTATCTCCGCCTGCCGTTACAGTTGTAGGTATAAGCTTAGACTTCTTGAAAATTATAGTAAGAGGTCCTGGCCATAAGCCAAAAAGTTTTTTAGCATCTTCGCTTACTTCTTCTACTAGATTATACAACATATCTATATTAGAAATATGTAAAATCAAAGGATTATCTATAGGTCTATTCTTAGTTTTGAAAATATTTTTACAAGATTCATCATTTAATCCACTTGCACCAAGCCCATAAACCGTTTCAGTCGGAAAGGCAACAAGCTCTCCCTTTTTTAGGAGGTCTGCTGCTTTTTTAATAATTTTTTGGTCGATATTATTCCTATCAACCCTTAAAACTTCTGTCTGCATTCTTACTTCTTTCAATCTTCTTCAATTAAACAATAAGTTGGATCCATGTGGATGGTTATTTCTACCCTAGTTTCTTTAAAAATTCGCTTCTCTACCTTGTCGATAGCTGAATGTACAGTTTCTACGGTAAGATTGGCTGGTACTTCCACATGCACAGACCCTGCCATCCTTCCCTTGCCATACTCGTGAATTTGTAAGTCGTGAAATCCTTCAATCATTCCTTCATCCATAATAATTTTTTTAATTTCATTTTCTATTTCACTGTCAACTCTCTTTCCCAGAAGAATCGCCACAGTATCTTTGAACATCTCAAGACCAGGTTGAAATACAAAAAACGAAATTATTATACCCATTATAGCATCAAGGTTAATGCTAACATATTTTTGCAAAAATCCTGCCAGCATTATGGCACCTGTCGAAATAATATCATTTCTAGCATCAAGCATAACCCCAAGATTAAGGTCGCTATCAAGCTTTTTATGGAGGTCTCTATTTAAGATATAAATATAGAGCTTAAATCCTATTGAAAGCAGAAGAATCGTCCCCGAGATTAGACTTAAACTTGTAAACTCATTTGAAGTGAAACTCTTAATAGAATTTATGAACAAGGTAAATCCAACATACATAATAAGGATAGCAACCAGCAAACTTATTACATACTCACTTCTTCCGTGACCAAAAGGATGTTCCTTGTCTGCTGGTTTTTTACTAATATTCGAGCCTAATAGTGCCATAAGAGATACTACAGAATCTGATAAGTTGTTAAAGGCATCGTTTATTATAGCTTGCGAATTTACGACAAAACCAAGACTTATCTTCATCGCAAAAAGTAGGACGTTTATAATTATTCCTATTGACGAAGATAGAGAAATTAGTGAAAGTCTATAGGTAAATTGGTCATTTTTTTTAGGATTTCCTATAAACTTTCTAGCTAAGAAATTAAACAATTATTCATCCTCACCTATTTTTTCTAATTTTCTTGTCTGATCTTCTGCTATTAATGAATCGATCATTTCACCTATATTTCCATTTAGAAAATCATCTAATTGGTAGATAGTCTTATTAATTCTGTGGTCAGTAATTCGTCCTTGTGGGAAATTGTAGGTTCTAATTCTCTCTGATCTATCTCCAGTTCCAACTTGACTTTTTCTATTATCAGCGATTTCTTTGTTTCTTTTCTCTTCTTCAAGCTCGTAAATACGGGCAAGAAGAATCTTCATGGCCTTTTCTTTATTCTTAATTTGAGATTTCTCATCTTGCATGCTTACAACAATTCCTGTTGGAATATGGGTAAGTCTTACTGCAGAGTCAGTTGTATTTACTGATTGACCGCCATTACCTGATGACCTAAATACATCAGTCCTAATATCATTAGGGTCAACATGAACATCAAGCTCATCAACTTCTGGAAGTACAGCAACTGTTGCTGTAGAAGTGTGGATTCTACCGCCTGATTCTGTTTCAGGAACTCTTTGAACCCTATGAACTCCCGACTCATATTTGAATCTTGAATAAGCTCCCTCACCCCTAATCATGAAGGTCGCATCCTTGATTCCCCCAACGCCTTGTGGATTAACCTCAACATCTTCTGCCTTATACCCTTCTTTATCTGCATACATGTGATACATCCTGTAAAGATCTCCAGCAAAAAGTCCTGCCTCATCTCCTCCAGCTCCTGGCCTAATTTCAATAATAACATCTCTTGAATCATTAGGATCCTTTGGAATTAGCAAAATTTTCATTTCTTCGTTGTACTTATCAAGAAGTTTTTCATTATCTTTAATCTCCTCTTTAAGCATATCTACCATATCTTGATCGTCCGCTTCACTGATGAGTTCCTTGTTTTCCTCAATAGTTTCTTCGGCATCTTTAATCTGGTCATATTTTTCAACTATCGGTTTAAGAGAGTTGTACTCCCTAGTAATCTTTGTTAATTTTGCAATATCTGCTAAAACATCAGGATCTATCATCTTTTTTTCTAGTTCCTTATAGTTTTCCTTTATATGTTCTATATTTTCAAACATATCTTATCCTTTCTCAGCGATTATAAACCTATCAAAATTATTATAATCCTTAATACATTCAATATTTTTAAAATCAAATTCGTTCAAAAGATTGAATAAACTTTTCTTTTGATCATATCCAATTTCAAAAACAAGCCTTCCGCCATCTATCAAATAGTTTTTCGCTTCTCTAACAATTCTCTTATAAAAATAAAGACCATTTTCTTCGGCAAAAAGTGCAGATTTCGGTTCATAATATAGTCTCTTATCTAAACTATCATAATCAGTCTCATTTATATAAGGTGGGTTCGATATTATTATATCGAATTTCCCGAAAATTTCCTTAAACAGATCAGATTTTATGAAAGAAACATTAGAAATATTTAACCTTTCCTTATTTTCCTTAGCAAGACTTAGAGCTTCATCCTTTATGTCACTAGCTAAAATATTGCTTTGATTGAGGTTTTTTCCGAGACTTAAAGCGATAGCACCAGTTCCTGTTCCAATATCCAAAATATTATTTTTTGTCCATGATGCATTAATTATGTAGTCGACAATAATTTCAGTTTCAAACCTTGGTATCAAAGCTCTCTCATCAACCTTAAATGTCAATCCATAAAACTCCCACTCACCAAGGGCGTATTGGAGAGGATAGCCCTCATCATATTTTTTAAGGATTGTATCAAGCTTTTTTGATATTTCTGGTTCAAGTAGTTCACTACTTCTAAGTAAAACTCCACTCTTACTTGTATTTAAGAGATAAGTAAGGGCTATCAGGCTTATTTCATAGTTTTTATCTAAGTAATCTTTTATAGTCATATTTTTACACAAAAATAAGGTAAGTTGCCTTACCTTATTATCTTGATTATTTTCTACCGTATTTTTTGTTAAATTTCTCAACATTACCACCACGTTCAGCGTTTCTTTGTTTTCCAGAGTAGAATGGATGACAATTACCACAAACTTCTACTTTGATTTCTTCTTCAGTAGAACCTACGGTAAATTCATTTCCACATGAAATACAAGTTACTTTTGCTTGGTGATATTCTGGATGTAATTCTTTTTTCATATGAACACCTCTTGTTTCTTCTTTCAATAAGCAATTAATATTGTACCATGAATGTATTAATTTTTCAAGGCTTAATAGGAATTATTTATAAGGTCAATAAATTGCTTGTTAGTTTCTGTCCTTTTCATCCAATCAATAAGTTCGACAATAGATTCGGTGGTGGACATATCAGATTTTCTAAGCTTAACAACAGCTTCTAACTCCCTGTCCGTAAGAAGAAGGTCCTCTCTCCTTGTTGATGATTTTTCTATATTAATTGCTGGGAATATTCTTCTATCAGCAAGCCTTCTGTCAAGGTGAATCTCCATATTTCCAGTTCCCTTAAACTCTTCAAAAATCATATCATCCATTCTAGAACCAGTATCCACTAGGGCTGTAGCTAGGATTGTTAGAGAACCACCACCCTCTATATTTCTTGCAGCCCCAAAAAATTGTTTAGGACCTACTAGAGCAAGAGGATCAAGCCCACCAGAAAGAGTTCGTCCTGATTGAGGAGTCATAATATTGTAGGCACGAGCAAGTCTTGTTATTGAATCAAGGAGAATTACCACATCTTTTTTTCCCTCAACAAATCTTTTAGCTCTTTCAAGAACCATCTCAGCCATATCGATATGATTTTGTGGTGGCTTGTCAAAGGTTGATGCCGCAACTTCTGTTCTCATAAGTTCATTGGTTGGATCCCTATATTCATTGACATATCTTATAAAGTCAGTAACTTCTTCTGGTCTTTCGTCAATTAATAATACAATTATTTTAATATCTTCGTAATTTTTTTCTATTGATCTTTCAATATCTTTGATAAGAGTGGTCTTTCCTGCCTTGGGTTGGGAGACAATCAACCCTCTTTGGCCACGACCGATTGGACTAATAAAATCTATGATTCTTTCTGAAAAATGTTGTTTGCTTGTCTCAAGACTAATTTTTTCGTTTGGATAGATTGGTGTCAAGTCTTCAAAAAGTGGTCTATTAAAGGCAACTCCAGGCTTAATTCCATTTACATCTGATACAAATATTAAAGGAGCAAATTTATCTCTAGCGTGCTTTTCTCTGGCGATTCCTCTGATGAAATCTCCAGTTTTTAGCCTAAACATCTTAATTTGCTTAGGTGGGACATAGATATCATCATCTCCACTTTCATACATTTCTGTTCTTAGAAATCCATAACCATCTGGTAGTATTTCTAGGATTCCTTCACAATCAAACTTGGCTCCCAAGTCATTTTCTGCTTCTTCTTTTTTCTCTTCGTCTTTGTTGGCATTTTCTTCTTCTATTAGCTTAATCAGCTCATCTTTTCTGTACTTTGTAATAGATTCAATGCCTAATTCTTTTGCAATTTCTCTTAGGTCAACTAATTTTTTCTCTTTTAAATTATCCATACATTCCTTTGTAGAAAAAAGAGAGCCATCTAGGCTCCCCCCCTTTTCCTTATTTTTCTTATTTTGCGCTATTTGTTGAACCAAACATCTCGATTTTTTCTTCTACTTTATCGATAATAGCTTGTGTTCCATCAGCTAAAACTTTTCTTGGGTCAAAGCCTTTGCCTTTTAGGTCTTTTCCAGCTTCAATATATTTTCTTGTAGCTTCAGCAAATACAAGTTGACACTCAGTATTTACGTTGATTTTTGATACACCAAGGCTGATTGCTTTTTTGATTTGGTCATCAGGAATACCTGTACCACCATGTAGAACTATTGGCATTTTAACTGCATCAGAAATTTCTTTAAGTCTTTCAAAATTTAGTCCCTTCCAGTTTGCTGGATATACTCCGTGGATATTACCGATTCCTGCTGCTAAGAAGTCAATTCCACAAGCTGCAAGTTGTTTACATTCTTCAACATCAGCAAGTTCACCTTCAGAGGCAACGCCATCTTCTTCTCCACCAATTCCACCAACTTCACCTTCTACAGAGATTCCCTTTGAATGAGCAAGTTCAACAATTTCTCTTGTCTTTTCAAGGTTTTCTTCAAGTGGGAAGTGAGAACCATCAAACATTACTGATGTGAATCCAGCTTCGATAGCTTTCTTAGCTCCTTCATATGAACCGTGATCAAGGTGAATTGCAACTGGAACTGTGATTCCCATTTCATCGTGCATTGTTTTTACTAGATTAGCAACAACTTTAAAACCACCCATATACTTAATTGCACCTTCAGAACCTGCAATTATAACAGCTGTCTTCTTTTCTTCTGCTGCGGTTAGGATTGCTTTTGTCCATTCAAGGTTATTTGTGTTGAAGTGACCAATAGCATATCCATTTTCATAAGCTTTATCTAACATTTCTTTTGCATTAACTAACATATTGTCTCCTTATAGTTCTTATTCAAATTTTCTTTCAGTATAATAATACCCTTTTTTTAGCTAAAAGATAGGTCTTTTTTGATAGCTGAAATTATTTTTTCTATAGCCTCATCCGAAGATATTTTTTCATTATCCATTTCACGTCTGGTAGAATACTCTACGAGATTTTCGCTAGCGTCTTTTCCAACAGTAATTCTATATGGAATTCCAATAAGGTCTCTATCGTTAAACTTAACTCCAGCTCTTTCTTTTCTATCATCAAGGAGGACATCTATCCTTTCCTCCTTAAATTTCTTATAAATTCTTTCTCCTAGTTCTTTTTGCTTATCATCATTAATATTTATAATTGTTACTATGGCTTCAAAAGGAGCAACAGAGGTTGGCCAAATAATTCCTCTATCATCGTGGTATTGCTCCACAATAGCTGAAACTGAACGAGAAATTCCTATTCCGTATGAACCCATAATAAAAGGCTTTTGCTTGCCATTTTCATCCAAGAAGTAGGCCTCTAGTCCTTCTGAATATTTTGTTCCTAGTTGGAAGATATTTCCTACCTCAATGCCCCTAGCAGCTTTCAAAATTCCTGAACCATCATAGGCCATATCTCCTTGTCTTGCTGTAAGTAGATCTTCAACAATTTCTCCCTCAAAATCCCTACCATAGTTAGCATTTTTATAGTGGTGGTCACTTTTATTCGCACCAATAACAAGGTTGTTTATCTTTGTTAAGGATTCATCTACAAGAACTCTTACTCCTTCTTCTAGCCCGATTGGTCCAGTATAACCTGGCTTAGCTCCTGTTATTTTTTCGATTGTTTCATCATCCAACATTTCTATTTCATGTTCTGGAACCTTAAGGTAAGAGATAAGTTTTGCCATATTTAGCTCTCTATCTCCTGGCACAAAGCAAATAACTGGCTCACCTTTAACAAGTAGGTCAACTGCTTTTGCACAGTGTCTTGGGTCTGTTCCTAAAAATTCAGAAACCTCTTCTATTGTTGTTTTTCCAACTGTTTCTACAAGTTCCAGTTCTTTTTCTTCTTCTTTAACAAAATCCATCTTAAATCTTGCTTTTTCATCTGTTGCAGCATAATCTGAAGAATCTGTATAAAGAATCACTCCCTCACCCGTCTCGGAGAGAGCTATGAACTCGTGGCTTTTTTTGCCTCCCATAGTTCCTGTATCTCCCTCAACGATTTTGTAAGTTAGCCCCATCTTGTCAAAAGCTTCTACATAGGCATCCCACATCTTCTTGTAAGATACTTCTAGGCCTTCAAAATCTGCATCAAAAGAATAAGCATCTTTCATAAGAAAATCTCTTGACCTATTGATACCAAATCTTGGTCTTTTCTCGTCCCTGAATTTATCTACTATTTGATAAATGTTTAGGGGTAATTGTTTGTATGAATTTAGTTCATTTTTGACTAAATTTGTGAAGGATTCCTCAGCAGTTGGTCCAAGGCAATATTCTCTATCGTGCCTATCTTTTAGTTTAAACATTTCAGGGCCAAAAGTTTCCCATCTTCCTGAAGCTTCCCATATTTCTCTGGCTTGAAGTATTGATGTTGACACTTCAATAGAGTCATAGTTTTCCATAGCAATACGCACTATAGCTTCAATTTTATTAATTACTTTCTTACCTAATGGCAAAAAAGAGTAAACTCCACTAGCTTGCTTTCTTATAAAAGCACCTCTTGTCAAAAATCTATGGCTAGCTGTTTCTGCATCTACAGGGTCTTGCCTGAGTGTTGGCATATAATATTTTGATAATTTCATATTTCTCCTACATCCTTCATTGATAGACCTATTCTTTGTTTTTTCTTGTCTATCTCTATTACTTTTACATCTACTATTTGTGAGTTTGTCAATACTTCGTTAGGATTTGTTATATATTTGTTAGAAATCCTTGAAATATGAACAAGCCCATCTATTCCTACTCCAATATCTACAAAGGCACCAAAGTCTGTAATATTACGAACCTTGCCCTTTAAAACCATCCCTTCCTTGAGATCATCTATTCCCATTATTTCTTTTTTAGTTAAAACCTCAGGATTATCTTCTCTAGGATCCCTGCCGGGCTTCTTAAGCTCAGCAATTATATCTTTAAGTGTCGGAAGTCCAACCTCAAGTTCTTCCGCTAACTGTTCTAAGTCGATATTAGCTAAGTCCTTACCAACTAATTTTTTCGCAATCTTATATGATTCTGGATGAACCGCCGTATTATCTAAAAGCTCTGGCGAATCTGGAAACCTCAAAAAACCAGCAGCAAGCTTGTAAGTCTTATCTCCAAGTCCCTTAACATTTTTAAGGTCTTTTCTATAAACTAACTTGCCATCTTTGAAGTCCTCTTCAATTCTTTTCGCTAAGTTTTGGTTGAGTCCAGAAACATAACCCAAAAGTTTATAAGAAGCATTGTTGATTGTAACACCAACTTCATTTACTGCATCTTCAACAATCTTGGAAAGTTCTTCATCAAGTTTCTTTTCATCAAGGTCATGCTGGTATTGACCTATTCCTATATGTTTTGGCTCAATCTTAACAAGTTCTGCCATAGGGTCTTGAAGCCTTCTCGCCATTGAAATAGCTCCTCTAATTGTAACATCTAAGTCTGGAAACTCTTCCTTGCCAAGACTTGATGCAGAATATACAGATGCTCCCGCCTCGTTGACTACAGCATAGCTTACGCCTCTAACTTCTTTCAACAACTTGTTAACTACAAGTTCTGTTTCCCTAGAAGCTGTGGCATTACCTAAAGCAATCAAGCTTACCCCATATTTTTCTATAAATTTTTTGAGAATTTCAATGGATTCTTTTTCCTTTTTGTGGGGTTCTACAGGATAAATAACTGCTGAATCTAAATATTTTCCGAATTGATCGACTACTGCAACCTTACATCCCGTTCTAAAACCTGGGTCAAGTCCTATAACCGCCTGCCCTTTTATGGGTCTTTGCAAGAGATACGGCTTCAAATTCTTACCAAAAACATCTATCGACTCATCCTCTGCCTTATCTGTTAGGAAATTCCTCATCTCTGTTGTAATGGATGGAAGCATGAGTCTCTTGTAAGCATCATCAACAGTATTCTTCAACAAGTTCTTCTGAAAATCATTATAGGTCTTATTTTCCTCAAACAAATCCCCTATAAGCTTTTTATTGTATTCATCAGTAAATTCAAGTTTAACACTAAGGGCATTTTCTTTCTCTGCCCTATTGATAGCGAGAATTTGGAAGGCTTTCATTTCTCTAAGCTTTTTTGTGAAGTTATAATAATTTTCGTAAAGACCATTTTCGTCTTCTTTCTCACCAGCAATAAGCTTAGCCCTAACAAAACCATCTCTTCTTATAATATTTCTTGCCGGAATGCTATTTGCTATATCTTCCGCTAATATATCAAGAGACCTTTCCACTGCCTCCTTCTCATCTTCAAGTCCTTCGCAAAGGAAGTCCTTAGCAGTAGTTAATGCTTCGTCCATGCTAGTTATAGTATCAAATATCTTTTTCAAAAGTACATCGAGTCCGAACTCTCTGGCTATATCTGCCCTAGTTTTTCTTTTTGACTTGTAAGGAGCATAGATGTCTTCAAGAATTGTAAGAGAATTTGTGGACAAAATCTCCTCTTTAAGCTCATCAGTAAGTTTGCCTTGACCTTCTATAGAATTGATAATTTCTTCTTGTCGTTTTTCGATATTTCTTAACTTTTTAAGGTTTTTTTCTATTTCCCTTATTTCCACATCAGTAAGATTTCCAGTAACTTCCTTTCTATACCTAGCTATAAAGGCAACAGTAGAACCCTCATCCAAAAGTTTAGTAACTGCTCCAATCCTATCCCCACTAATCTTTAACTGATCTGATAATATTTCCGTAATATTCATAAAATTTATATAACAACTCCTCTAAAAAGCAAAAGATAGGAATAATTCCTACCTAAACTCTTATCCAATCCCTTAATTTCCTGTAATAAAATTAATCTTATATTTAGGAAAATTCATACTAATTATTCTACCACCAATATTTTGATAATCCTTACCATCAAAATCAAAAATATTTGACGGATCGTAAAGCACTATCTTTGATTGTTTAATATCAGAAGGTTCGACAATCAATTCAAATTTGTAAGCTTTTCTATTCTTTGAATACATTATAAGAATGTCAATAAACCTACCATAGTCGTACTCATTATTGTGCTTAAATTCCAAATCTACCTTGTACTCCTTCTCCTCAACCATATTAAACCTTGCATTTTTACTTGTATAAGACGTAACTTCACCTGTAGTCATTTCAGTCAACCTAAAGGTTATAAAGTTCGTGTAAGTTTTATCTTCTCTTGTAGCAAGGTGTATGATATCCGTATTTGATAGCTCTTTTTCAATTTGCTCAATCTCTTTTTCCTTATCCTGAATCCTATATAAGTCAGCTAGAAAATTTTCTTCGGCACAAGTTTTACTTGTATCTTTAGTTGATTCAGCTTCATTTTTGTAGATTTTTATATCATCATCTAAACTTTTCCTTATAATACGATCTCCATGCTTTTTCCTAGGTGATTTCTCACCAGAAGTCTCCTTTAAGTATTCGTCTATATCATCAAATTCCATCTTGTCATTTATAAGCCTTACATCCTTATCGTTAAGATGCTTATAGGTTGAATACAAGGTTCTAAATATCATATATAAAAATGATAGAGATGTAAGGAGACTTTTGATTGGAGTAGGCAAAAAATTCTTGGTATCAATAATATTTACCACTACCATGATTATAAAGAAAAGTGCACCAGTATAGGAGAAAAATCCCTTGCCCTTTGGTTTGTACTCGCTCGCCTTTACAAGATTTGTTGAAGTTTTAAAAAGAATTCTTGCAATTTTAATCACAAAGACAATTGCTCCCAACAAATACATACCAGCAATAATGTTATTGAGTATAGGAAAAATCTCATAAAGATTTATTGGCAATGATTTTATGCCATAATCAAGGGCAAACGTAAAAGATAGGATAAATAGACCGCTCTTTCTGAAAGCCTTCGATACAAGATAAAGGATAAGTAATACTCCAATGAAAATTACAGGGACTATTGTTATTTGATTGTAAGTTAGTAAATTTCCTAATTCATTAAATATATCTGATAAATCCATAATAGCTCCATACTTATAATTATATCAAATATCTACCAAGATACAATAAAAAAAATAAAAAAATACACACAAATCCATAAAAATATGGTAATATATAAGTATGCTAGAATAGCTCAAGTGGTAGAGCAGCGGTATCGTAAACCGAAGGTTGCAGGTTCAAGTCCTGTTTCTAGCTCCATTTTTTTGCCTGAAATTTTTAAAGAATAAACTCTAGATTCTTTCCAGCTTTTTTTTGTTTTCTGATTATAGGTCTATAAAAAAGAATTTGCAATGTAGGTATTTCTTTAAAGCCAAAAAGCTCTTTTCTTTTTCTATAACTAATCCAAATATTTTATAGCAACTTTTTGTGTAAATTTAAAACGAAAAAAGACCCTCAAGGGGTCTTAGTATGTCAATTATTTATGTAGTTGATTATTCTTGGTCAATTGCTTCTACTGGACATACTGCTGCACATGAACCACAGTCAATACAAGCGTCTGCATCGATCTCGTAAGCTGCATCTCCTTGAGCGATTGCTCCTACTGGACATTCACCTTCACATGATCCACATGAAATACATGTATTTTCATCTATTCTATAAGCCATAATATTCCTCCTATTTATTTATTTCTTATGTCTATAATATACAACACCCACTAGCAAAAGTCAAGAACTTTTTTATATTTATTCTGAATTTAATTTTAAAATGATAATTTATTCAAATTGATATTAATTATCATTTCTAATAAACTAAATCTTTGCACCTGTAGGTCTTCTCTATTTCTTCATCGGATGTTGAATCTTTTAGCTTCACACGAACTCTACAAGATTCTTTTACATAGTCGTTTTCAAGAACCATTCCGTAACCATCACAAGTTTCAACCCTCTGGCCTTCTTTGGGCATAGTTTTTTTTGCACACTTATAGCATTCCTGCTCATAGGAAAGGCAACACATAAGTCTTCCACAGATTCCAGAAATCTTGCTAGGATCTAGGGTTATATTTTGGTCTTTTGCCATTTTTATTGATAGTGGTTTGAAGTCATTTAAGAATCTTCCGCAACAGCACCTTTGGCCACATGAGCCGTAGTGCTCTATCATTTTTGCGTGATCCCTAACTCCAATCTGTCTCAATTCTATCCTATTTCTATATATAGCTGCCAAATCCTTTACCAAAGACCTAAAATCTACCCTATTTTCAGATTTGAAGTAGAAAGTGATTTTGCTCCTATCGAAAGTAAATTTTGCATCAACTATTTTCATAGAAAGACCATGTGCTATTGCTTTTTTTTGGCAAAGATCGATTGCGTATTTTGCATCTTCCTCATTCTTTTTGTGGTAACAGAGGTCATCTGCTGTTGCTTTTCTTATTACAGGGGAAAGTTTCTCATTAAAGGCTTCCTCTGATAAATCAACATCAGTTTGGGCAATCTCTGCTATTTCGATTCCATTAGATGTTTCTACAATAGCCATATCCTTGTAATTAAATTCTATTCCATCGGCATCAAAATAGTAAATTTTGCCCGCTTGTCTAAATCTTATTCCTACAACCTTCAATCAGCTATTCCCCTCTCTAAATATAGTAAATATGATTTTTTCGATACTTAAATCATAATTAATATTTGTTCTATAAGCTCTCTTTATATCTTCTAGTAGTATTACAATTTTTTCTATACTATCTAAACTCAACCCTTTAAATTTACCCATTGTGTAAATATCATCTGATGAAGTTAAGCCTTTTCCGTATTCATGCCTTAACAAATTTTGGAAGATTTCTTGGATAGATTTTATAATAGTTTGTCTTTCATCCTTGAATTTATTAAAAAAATCCTTGTTTTTATAAAAACTTTCTATCTTTCCATCGTAGACATCAGTTATGATTTTTTTGACCATATCCTTATCTATATCAAGCTCTTCTTGAGAAGATTCGATAGCAACTATTTGACACCTGGACCTAATGGTTGGAAGAATGGAATCCCTATTCACACAAGTGAAAATAATCTTCACATATGGTCTTAATTCTTCCAAACTTTTTAGCATGGCATTGGCACCTTCCTGCCTCATATCTTGAGCATTGTGGATAATGTATATTTTGATTTGTCCATTATCTGGTCCTAGGTAGATATTGTTTAGTATTTTTCTAATACTATCTATATCAATTACCCCACCTTCCTTATCAAGCAAGTATAAATCAGGATTAGATTCTATTTCTTCATTTATCCCATAAATATTAAATATTTTTCTTGCAAAATCCAAGGCAAAATCTTTATTTGATGATGGATTTTTCCCTTCAAATATATAACAACTAGCTAGAGTTTTATTCTTTAATTGATCATCTAATATGGTCATAGTTGAATATATTTATCAACATCAACTAAAAATATAGTAGCTCCACCCACAGTTATATCAATTGGAACTGTGTTTGTAAGTAGAGAACTTTCTGCTGTTGGGTTGATAATTGTTGTTGTCGTACTTCTTTTTTTGCAATTTTTTTCTATTATTCCCAATACCTCATCAAGGTCAGCTTCTTCAACACCGATAAGAAGAGTAGTATTACCTTTTTTTAGAAATCCTCCTGTTGTAGCAAGTTTTGTTATCCTATAACCCTTATCTGTTAGGGAATCTACCAAAAAGTTTACATCTGCATCTTGTACTATAGCTATCAATAATTTCATTGCATATCCTCCAATGATTCATAAATAAGTTTTAAAGCTTCGTCTGTTACTTCTTTGATTGATAGAGTTGCATCGATTTTTTTGACTTCGTCCTTATATTTTTCCGCCATTTTAACATAACCATCAAATATTTTCTTGTGGAAGTCAAAATCCTCATTCTCTAATCTGTCCGCTGAAAAATTCGCTCTCTTTCTTTCTAGGGCAGTCTTGTAATCTATATCAAAAAAAATTGTCAAATCAGCCCTCATCTTATTTGTAGCAAAGTCATTTATTTCTCTAACTTGGTCGATACCCAAACCCCTTCCTAAACCCTGGTAGAGCAGAGAACTTAGAACAAACCTATCACATAAGACTAGTTTTCCTTCGTCTAATGCAGGTCTTATAGCTTCTTCGATAAGTTGGGCTCTTGATGCTGCAAATAGCAAACATTCACATCTTGCAGTCATTTTTATATTGTCATTATCTATGATAAGATTCCTAATTTTTTCAGATATGGTCGTGCCACCTGGCTCCCTAAAATCAAGATAGTCTATGCCATCTTCATCCAACCTTCTCTTCACTTCTGTTAAAACACTTGTTTTTCCAGATCCATCAGGACCTTCAAATACTATTAATTTTCCATTCATATGTAATATTATATCATATTATAGGAAATTTTATTTACAATTTTCATACAAATTATGCAAAAAAAAAGACCTGTAGGCCTTTTTAATTATTCTTCGCTTGATTCAGCTTCTTTTGTTTCTCCAACAGTTGGAACATCAGCTGCACTAGCTTCTTCTCCATCTTCAGGAATTGCTTCTTCACTTGGTTCTTGAAGTGAGCAGATAACTTCTTCAGCATCTAGTAGAATTGTAATATTTTCATTCTTAGCTATATCAAGATCAGCTACTGTTCTATTTTCTCCAATTTGAAGGTTGCTTACTTCAACATCAGCTGTTTGTGGAATGTATTTAGGTAGACATTCTACTTCAACTACGTCGATATTTTGAACAAGTACTGATGGCTCAACTCTTATATCATCTCTTCCAACTAATACAACTGGAACTTGAACTCTTATTGCTTCATTTTGGTTGATAGCTTGGAAATCAACGTGTAAGAATTGGTTCTTGAATGGGTGGCTTTGGTAAGCTTTGATAAGAACATCCTTTGTTTCACCACCAAAGTCTAGGGTAATGATTGTTGATGTACCTGCTTGTCTTAGTGCTTTTTCAAAATTTCTAGATGTTACTTGAACATTAATATTTTCTTCATCTTTGGCATAGATAACTCCTGGAATAAATTCTTCACTTCTAAGCTTATTAACTTTGTTTTTACCAGTAGCATCTCTTCTTTGTGCTTGTAAAACTATGTCTGCCATGTTGCCTCCTTATATATTCATACTCACTAATTATACCTCATAATCCTATCATTTACAATATTTTAAGTTTTATATATCATTATTCGGGTATAATAATTTTGTAAATAGAATATAGAAAGGATAAATTATGTCAAGACAAATAAAATTTGGAACAGTAGATGTTACTGTAGATGGTGAAAAACTTAAAGTAGGCGATAAAGCACCAATATTTAAGGCTATAAATACAGACCTTACGGACTATTCTTCAACAGAAGATGAAGGTAAGATAAGACTTATTTCAGTTATACCATCAATCGATACATCTGTTTGTGAAATTCAGACAACGATGTTTACGAAAGCTGCTGAAAATTTTTCAGACCAAGTTGTCCTACTTACAATTTCTAACGACTTGCCTTTTGCACAAGTTAGATTTTCAAATGATAAGGAGATCTCAAATAACAAATTCGTTTCCGACTATATTTACCAAGACTTCGCAAAAAAATATTCTACCCTAATAAATGAATTGCGATTATTAAATAGGGCTGTTTTCGTAATTGATAGAGATGATACTATTGTCTATGCAGAATACCTAGACCAAAATACAGACCTTCCTGATTATGAAAAAGCTATTGAAGAAGTAAAAAAATTAGACAAGTAAAAAAACTCCATTTAAGTGAGCTATCCAATTAAGTTAGTTTATTAAACTTCGAGAGGACGTTCCCTTAAACCGGAGTTTTTTATTGCATTGAATTGAGCAGGCACAGGGTTGTAATGACTCCTATGCCTTTTTTATTAGTCAATACATTAACATTCATATCTTCAAGAGATTCGTAGTCAACATCACCCATAAGCCTTCCATCAACAAATGAAGTACCGACATCAATTATTGTCATATTATCCTTAAAAAAGCTTTTATCGTAGTAGTTGGCTCTACCAATTGCTGTTATGAATATATCTGAACCCTTAATATAGTTTTTAGAATTATTAGTAGTGCTATTTATTATAGTAACTGTAGCCCCCCTGCTTATCAGATAAGCTGCAAGAGGCTTTCCTATAATTGTAGTTCTATTGGCAATTGTTATATTGATTCCCCTAAGGTCAGAAAAGGAGTCATCAATAAATCTTGCAAGGGCTTTAGCTGTTGCAGGAAGTGATGACCTATCCCCTTCCATACTAAGACCAAGACTTTTATAGGTAAATCCATCTAAATCCCTAAGTTTAATCTCGTTTTTTAATAAAGTTAAATCATCATCTTTGCCAAAGGGTGCTAGAATAATATAACCGTCGTTTTCATCTAAAGTATTTATATAAGTTAGGATTTCACTTATATTTTTATCTCCAAATTCACATTCTTTATAAGAAATTCCAAATTCTACACATCTTTTTATAATCATTTTTTTATAAAAATTCGCCTCTTCAGTAGGATTTTTACTAAAGAGATGAATAGAATTCTTAATTTTCCCTTCCTTGAGTTCATTTATTATTTTGTCTTTTATTTTATCTGTAGTAAGAAGTTTCATTTTACCTCCATAGAAAAAGCCCCAATTAGGAATATCCTAATCAGGGTCTTATAAGATTTCTTAGTAAATTCTTTTTGCACCAGCGAATGATGATTGGTAATAAGAGTTATAAATATTATCGTATTTAACACCTGTTGCTGGAGTTGAGGCGTGGATAAATGTTCCGTCAGAACTTACCATTATACCTACATGGTCAATTCTTCCACCAGTAGAGAAGAACACAAGGTCTCCTGCTTGTAGGTTATTAAAATCAACTGAATAACCATATGAATATTGAGCAGCTGATTGGTGTGGGATATAAACTCCTAGTTGAGAGTAAACATAGGATGTTAAACCTGAACAGTCAAATCCAACATTTGGATCGGCTGCACCCCATATATATGGAAGTCCTACGAATTGGCTTGCAATGTTAGCTGCACTTTGACCAGACCCTGATACTTGAGGAGCTTGTTTCTCAACTGATGCTTCCTCTGCCACTTCTTCTTTAGGTGCTGGAGCAGGAGCTGGTTTTGCAACTTCTTTGGCAACTTCTGTATCGGAAATGTAATCTAATGAAACGTAACCAGTTTGACCATTGTAGTTAATAGCGAGCCATCCATTTGAAGCTTGACCTTCTAGCCATTCACCTTTTTTAACAGAACCAATTATATTTCCATTTGCACTGCTTCTAACATTTAGGATAGAAGTGCTTACCCAGCCAGTTTTATAGTAAGATTGAGCTTTTGCAGCTCTTGATTCCTGGGCTGCTTTAGCCTCTTGAGCCTTTTTAGCTTCCTCAGCTTTTCTTGCCTCTTCAGCTTTCTTAGCTTCTTCAGCTTTTCTTGCCTCTTCGGCTTTTTTAGCTTCTTCAGCCTTTCTTACCTCTTCGGCTTTCTTAGCTTCTTCAGCCTTTCTTGCCTCTTCGGCTTTTTTAGCTTCTTCAGCCTTTCTTGCCTCTTCAGCTATTTTAGCTTCCTCAGCCTCTTTAGCCTCTTGGGCAATTCTTGCTTCTTCTTTTTCTTTTATTGATCTTACTAAGTCTTCTGGATATGAATCAGTAAGAAATTCTTCTTTTATGTATCCTGCTTCTGTGCCAAGGAATCCATCTTCTAGTTTTCCGATAACCTTATCACCTGCTTTTAATGTAGCAAGGATATTATTATCATCTAGGTCTTTTGAACTTCTTAGGTTAACTAACTCAGCGTTAACATATTTTACAGAAGTTACATCTGCAACTGGTTGGCTTTCTTTTTCTGCAACTTCCTTGGTGTCTTTTACTTCTTCAGAAGATTTTTCATCCGAATCAGTTGTTTTAACATCCTCAGATTTATCTTCTTTGGCATCCTTTAATACTGATTTTTTAGCAAGCCTTTGTGCCTTGATCTCAACTAAAGCATCATTAGCGGCTTTTTCAATCAAGCCTTGTTTTTGATTATTAGAACTAGCTTCTTGACTTACTTTTGTATTTTTAACTTCACTAGTATATTCATTTTTCACTAAATCATAATCAGAATAACTATCTGTATAGTCAACATCTGAAATTAACGAGTTTGTGTGTTGATCTTGGTCTAAATTTCCTATAGTAGTCGCGTATGCACTAGCACCTGCTGAAACTGCAGCTATAACTGATAGCATAGCTCCTATTTTTTTCTTATTCATTAAGTCCTCCATCATATATTGTAATGAAAATTTTATAATTTAATTTATGTCTGTTTTGAAATCTACTTGTATTTTATATCTTTTTAACAAAAGTGTCAAGAATTAGTTACAAAAAAATTACACTTTCCTGTATTTTATTTAGTTATATTGTTCAATTCTTGATATTTTGCCAATATAACTAAAGTTTTTTTCGAAAAGTGTAAAAATAATTAACATTTCCTCCATAATTAGTTACAAAATGTTAATAATTATATGTAGTGGAGCAAATCTATAAGCCGTGTTCTGTCTTGGATAATCATCTGTCTAGGCTTACTGTCACCAATAAGCTCAAGCGAACTACCATACTGGACCGTGTCGAGCAAACATCCTACTGTCCCTTTCGTTCTTGCACCGGATGGGGTTTACATAGCCTATCTATCACTAGATAGCTGGTGAGCTCTTACCTCGCCATTCCAACCTTACCAGCCTAGGCTGGCGGTATACTTTCTGTTGCACTTGCCTGAAGATCACTCCTACTTGACGTTATCAAGCATCCTCGCTCTGTGGTGCACGGACTTTCCTCGTGGTTTTACCCCCGCGATTATCCGACTTACTCCAGTTTTATTTTACCTCATAATTTAAGGCAGACAAATTAAAAAAACTTTCTGAATGAGTCTTCTTTAGAATAAGTAATAACTTTCCCATCTATATTTTTTTCAATAACATCTTTGAGCATGTATATAACATGGTTTTCGCTTGCAAAATGACCTGCATCTACTATTATTATCCCTTCATTAGAAAGATCCATCCCATCGTGATATCTCACATCTCCAGTGAGCATCAAATCGCAAGATTTATTTATAGCATCTCTAATCAGCTCACCCCCAGCTCCTCCACAAACAGCAATTTTTCTTATTTTCTTATCAGTTTCTCCATAAACTACTAGGCCTTCTGCCTTTAGGACTTCTTTGATTTCTTTGATGAAATCATCTGCGTCTTTTTCCTTGATATACCCGTACCTACCAAGGCCTATATCTTTTCCGTTTTCTAAAACCTCAGTATTTTCTATCCCCAGAATTTTACATAAATTATCATTCAAACCACCCCAAGCAATGTCTAAATTAGTATGAAAAGCATAAATTGTTAGATCATTTTTTATGGCCATCTCTAGTCTCTTATAAAAATTTTTACTTAAATCAATTGTCTTAGCTCCTGAAAAAAGATAAGGGTGGTGGGTTATTATTAAATTGCAATCATTAGCTAGGGCCTTTTCAATTCCTTTTTCCTCAAGATCTAAGGAAACAAGGACATTTTTAACTTCCTTGTTAGGATTTCCTAGTTGAAGACCAGAATTATCCCAAGATTCTTGGAGATAAAAGGGATATTTTTCCTCTAATTTTTCTATTAATTCTCTAATTTCCATAATTTTCTAACCTCATCAATAGCTTCTAATCTCTCATCAATCCTATCAAGACCTCGATTATCTTTAGCATTTTCTATAATAGCTTTTCTGAAGGCTTGATTTTTATTGTAATCTTCTTGCAATTTCTCTTCTAACAACCTACTTTTATTTTTTATATCATCCTTACCATAATAAGTTTCAGCAAGAGTTAACTTACTAGTTTTTCCATAGCACGCCTTGATAATATCATAATACTTCCCATTTT
>NZ_CAMXYR010000023.1 GCF_947253225.1 uncultured Anaerococcus sp.
ATGGCTTGATTTAAGCATTTATCGCATAGAAAAAGTAGATGAAGTTATGTTTTTCATCTACTTTGTCTACAGTCTGAGAGGCTCTTGGGTCTTTTTATTTTATATCTTTACGATAATTTTTTTCTTTTTTGCAACTTCATATAAGACGCCTAGGGCTATGACCAAGACTCCACTTACTAGGATGCTTCCTTCTATTCCAAAGGCTCCTCCACTTATTAGGAGAAAGCCAACTGGTTTTGCCTTGAAAATTGTATTGGTCGAATTGATTATTCCACTCACATTTATGCCAAAGATGTTAGCTTGGAGAAAGTTCCAAACACTATGGCAGGCAGCTGATGTATATAAGCTATCTGTTATGTAAAAAATCATTGAAAATACTAGCCCTGCTAGGAACAAATTGACAAAGGCTAGGGGACTAAAGGAAGTGTTTCCCAAGTGGAGGATAGCAAAAATCAAGCTATTAGCAAAAATTCCTATGACTACCCCGCTTCTTGCTGAAAAATAATTCATTATAGCTGCCCTTGTGATAAGCTCTTCTTCAAAACCTTGAAAAATCCATCCCAAAACAAAGGCAATAAAGACTCCTACCCTTACATTACCAGCATTTAAAGTAACTTCATAACCCCCAAAAATATTGGCTAAGAAAAATGCTACACTCAAAAGAATTGTTCCAATACCAAGACCAACAAAGTATGATTTCACCTTATTCTCGCCCGTTAAACCCAAGGACTTGGCATTTCTTTTTTGATAAAATTTCACAAAAAAATAGGTTGTCAGACTTACAAAAAAGGTCGCAAGCAAAAGAAGGATGGAAAAATACTCATTTGTCTTGTAATTTACAAAAATTTCTCTTACCCTTTGCTCTTGCCAAAACAAACTTATAATAAACCTAAATATCCCTATGGCTATTGTCGTTCCAACAACCATAATAAGACAAAGAAAGAAAGTGAAGAGTGCAGGATTTCTATCCCTCATCACAAGTCCTGTTTCTTTCATTGACTCATTTTCCAAAAATTCTATTTTTTTCCTAGTTGGCATAATCTAGGGCTCCTCCGAGGATGGCGTTTACAAAGGGCCTTGATTCATAAATTGTTTTAGTGAAACGCTTGTTTGTTACAAAAATTGTAACCCTCGCCTTTTTCTTAGGAGCTTTTGCATCAACTAGAGCCTTCATATAGGCTTGGTGGCTCTTATCCTCTCCCAAACTATTATAGATATCAACATAGTTCACATTTTCAATCTCTAAAGTAACCTCCTTGCCACCGTTGACACTTTTTTCCTCAATATATGAAAGCCTTAGATTTTTAAAGTTATTTGTCAAAAACTCTTCAGCTTCCTTGCCATTGGTAGAATAAGATGACTTTAGGGCATCAAGTATCACGCCAAGTCGGTCCATGTGTTTATTCATATATTCTCTATCATTTGTCTTAATAGCTGTTTCAATCTTTGCTACGGTCTTTTTGTTAGAAGAAAAGAGCCTAATGCCTCCAAAAATGAAGACAAGAAATATGATGCCTATTGCAGATAGGCGAAAAATAACACGCCTCCTACGTTTTTGTTTGATTTTCTTTCTTCTTCTCATCTGCCTTTGCTTTTGCCTTTCAAAGTTTGAATCTAAGTCATAATTTTCCAAGTCTTCTCGTCTCATGCTAACCTCTCTTATAAGTATTATATCATTTAATTAATTTTTTTTGAGATTTGTGATATCATTTAGGTATGAAAAAGTTAAAAATAAATTTTGCAAGTTTTTTGGGTCTAGTCCTACTCATCCTTAGTTTCTTTGCCCCAACTCTTGCTCCATCAACAAAACTTAATACCCCTTTAGCCTTTAGGCTAATAAATGCCTACCTCATTGCCTACCTTGCCTATACGATTTCCTTTATGGATACAAGAAAGGTTGTAACCCTCTTTATCCCCCTAATCACCTTCACAATTATCAACCTAGTCCTGGTAAATGGTAGGCAATTTCCGCTAGATAGGACCTTGGTCAAAGAAGTTTACCTAAACATCAGAAACTTCTACGATTTGATAAGTCTGGTAGGGATATTTTTCATAATAGAATTAGGTCTTAACAAACTCTTTGGCAATACTTTTACCAGCATCTTTGGAGCTATTTGCTTGGTGATTTTCTTTTACTATGATTATAGCAAGATTCTCTATAGCTTTACAAGCCTTAAGGATATTTTCCTCTACTTTGCCATTTATATAATGGCCCTAAGGGTAAGGCAAGCTACTAGGATAAGTCCTCTCCTCTATGGCCTAGCCCTAATTCTTATCGGTGGAGAAATTTATCTGATTCATAAGTTCAAATTAACCTACGGTTTTCTGCTTACAAGCCTTGGTTTAATTTATCTAATCCTAAAAGGGATAAAACGTCCAAATGAAATGAATTTTGAGAAATTCATGATCTTTGTCTACACCTATATTTTCCCAACAATTTGCCTTAGTTTACGAGCCTTTACAAGTGCTGGGGACTTGATAAGTTTAATCCTTGCAAACCTTATAACCTTCTTTGTAGGTCAAGCCCTCTACTTATTTAGGATAAGACTACTAAACTATATCCTCATAGGGATTAACTAAAAAATCCAGCCTAGGTAACTCAACCCAGCTGGATTTTTCTTTATGCTAATACTTCTATTTTATTTTTAATATCTCTTTTCAAAAAGTACATACACATCACGCTATTTACTATTTCTGAAATTAAGAAAGACCACCAAACCAAATCTATATTTCCCGTAAGAGAAAGAACATAGAAGGTAGGCAACAATATTATAACTTGCCTTAGGAAGGACTGGAGGATAGCTGATTGCCAGTTGCCGAGAGCTTGGAAAACTCCTACAGAAATTATCGAAACTGAAGCAACTATATAAGATATAGAAACTATCCTTATCATTGGCACACCAATTTTTCTCATAGCCCTTGTAGCATTGAAAAGGTCGAAAATTCTATCTGGTAAAAGCCATAAGATAAGAGTTGCTGCACCAACTATAGCAAAGCCCGATATAATAGCAAGTTTTATGGATCTTTTAATCCTTCCCACATGTCTTGCCCCATAATTAAAGGAAATTATCGACACCATAGCATTTGACATTCCTATAATAGGAAGAAAAGCGAAGGATTGGAGCTTAAACATAACCCCATAAGCTGCAATAGCTGATTGACCAAAGACCCTAAGCATTGAATTAAGAATGAAAATTACAATAGATGAAATCGCACTCATAACTATAGATGGTAGGCCAATCCAAAAAATTTGTTTGAGAATGTCCCCATGGAGTCTAAATTGTTTAAAATCAACCTTAATATCCACATTCTTCTTCTTGTTAATTACAAGACCAATAAGAGAACCCCCTATTTGGCCTATCACTGTTGCAAGAGCAGCTCCCCTTACTTCCATCCTCGGAAAACCAAAAAGACCAAAAATAAAAATCGGATCAAGAATCAGGTTTATCAAAGCACCTGACACTTGAACTATCATGGTGTAGAAGGTAAGGGATGTTGCCTGAAGGAGTTTTTCGCATAGTACCTGAAAGAAAACTCCAAAGCCAAAAATTGTGATAATCCACAAATAATCCTTGGTATATTGAACTATCTCAGGACTTTGAGCCTGACTTTTAGCAAAAATATCTGTAAAAAACAGACCAAAAAGAGCAAAGGCAACTGACGCAAATATCGAAAGAATAACTCCATGCATAGCAACAGAGCCGACCCTTCTCTTATCGTCCATCCCCAAATACCTACTCAAAAGAGCACTTGCTCCAACAGAGATTCCTATAGCAAAGGCGAGCATGATATTTTGAACAGGAAAAGCAAGAGAAACTGCCGTAAGCGCCTCTTCAGAAATTCTTGCCACAAAAATCGAATCCACAACATTATAGATGGATTGAACGAGCATAGAAATTACCATAGGTATGCTCATCTTTACAAGAAGACTTCCAACAGGCATAGTCCCCATGATATTTTCTTTGCTACTTACATTTTTCTCCATAAAACCTCCTTCAAATTGTGCAATATAAGAGATACCGGACGTACCGATATCTCATTTGTTTTGAAATTATTAAGCAAAAATTGAATGTTTTCAACTCTTCCCATTAAACTCTATTTTTATTGATTTTCCACAAGTTTTTTACTTTTTAGAAAGCTTATTTTCCAATAATTTTTTTTATGAATTTCTTAATTCTCATCTTTTTTTTTAATTTTTTCAAGTTCCAAATATTTTTCTGGATCAGGATAGAAAATGAAAGCTCCAGCCTTTTGAATAACATATCCATTGAAGTTTTGTTTAAATCTCAAAACTCCATCACTCTTCTCAAAGCCTTCATCTATTCCAAAGAAATTATATACTGGAATCTCCCTCTGGCAAATTCTTCTCATAGCCTCATATTGGAGAATAAAAGCTCCAGGAAGTTTTTGGTATTTAGTCAAAGAACCTCCCAAGAAATAAATCACTTCATCTTCTAAATATACAAGTATCATATTTGCCAAAGGTATGACATCTCTCTTAGCTTCTTTCTTAAAAGCTTCAAGCATTTCTAAATCTTTTCTCAAGGAAGCTATTCTCTCTTTATTTCCCTTAGAATTTTGATCCATTGAACCTATAAGATTTTCTAGCCTAGCTATTGAATGATTAAGATCAATTTCTGAAGTTAAAAATTCGGTCCTAGAAGCAAATTCATCAAAAAATGTTTGGTAGTAATTTATAGACTTATCACCAAAACCTTGCCTTTCGGCAGTTTCTTCTGTAAGAACCTTAAAATCTTCAAGCTCTTCTCTTTTTATGGCTCTTACTTTAATATCTAATTCTTTGGCTTTTTTAATTTTTCTTTGAGCATTTTTATTAAAAGATTTTAGTAAGTCCTCGTCCTTATCAGGAATAAAATCTTTCATATTCTTAATGAATTGAAAGTCAGGAGAGCCATCATCACTTGTAACTGAACCATCATTTTCCATATATCCAACTTTTTTCATCTCTTCTATATAGGATGTGTCTTTTTCATCTAGCAAGTTACCTTCTTGGTCGTAAATCCTATAATCCTTATCTAGTTTTATTACAAGTTTTAAGAATCCTTCTTCTTTTACATAAGCTCTCAACTTATCATAAAATATATATTCGTATGATGGATCCACTGCACTCGCCCCAACCATAAGGTCAATTCTCTCCCCTCCGAAAATTTTCCTAATGAAAGCAAGCCCAACCGCCAAAATCTTTTCTCCTTCTACAAGAGCTAAGAGTTTTATCTTTCTATTATTGCTCTTTAAAACTTCAGCCATCTCGCTAGTTTGTAAGAAAGAATAACTTTCAACCCTGCCTAAAAATTCATCATATTCATTTCTTGAAATTTCTTTAATAATCATAATTGCCTTTCCTATTTCTTCTCTTCACTTATTATAACATAGTTTGTTGTGATAAATAAGCCTTGTTCTAATTCATGCAAAAAGACAGGGATTATTTGAGTATACTTTTACAAGCACTCCTTAGAAAATTGTTTCTAAAACCAATATTTTCCTAAGTAATCACCCCTGCCTATTTATTAACTATTGAAAATTTCTTTTTCTAATTTTCTAATCTGATCCTTTAGAACAAGTTTCCTAAGGAAAGAATCATCTTCTTTCATTATATTCGGATTGGCAGTATTAGCACACCTTTGCTCATCCTTAAATTCATCCATTAGCTCAGGCTTTATATGCTTTTCAAGACAAGCCTCCGATAACTTTATCAGCCTAAATTTCCTGCTTGGACTTACGGACTTACTTTCTCCATATCCCTTATCCCTTATAGCAAGTTCAATCAAATTAACCCCTGCTAGTGTTGAGTAATAGAAGGTCCTTCCCTGCCTTTGATTCATCTCAAATACAAAAATCTCACCAGTTTTTGCATCTAGTTTAAAATCAAAATTAAATAAGCCCACATAATCAAGCTCATCGACAATGTGTTTAGCTATCTCATACATTTTTTCATTATCAGCATCAATTTGAACTAGGTGGTTTCCGACTGATAGAGGTCTCATATCTGAAATAATATTTCTTGCCAAGACCATAGATGTTTCTTTCTTAGTTGACCTATATCCATTTAGTGAATATTCGTATCCATCTCCTCCATTTACATATTCTTGAACTAGCATATCACTTGTGTAGCCAGCCTTGTAAATTTCTCTTAACATTTCTATGGCCTCACCTTTTGAGCTAAACCTATAGCCTTTTTGCCTATGAGAAAAGTCAAGATTATAAAGCTCTGGGAAATTATCAGGTTTCATAAATAAATCACCATCAAGACTTAGGCTCTCTATGGTATACTTGTTGATAAGCTCTGTCTTTGGATACCTTACACCTATAGTATCGAGATAAGCATAAAATTGAGATTTGTGGTATATGTTTTTATAAATATCTCCAAAAGGATATGCAGCTTCAAAGTCAAAGTCTAACTTATCTAGGTTCTTACACAAGATGTCTAAGTAAACCTCATTTGGGGCAAAAATTATAAACTTTGTGTCTGGATATTTTTTAGCTTCATTATTTAGCATGGAAACAAATTGGTCATCATGGCTAGAAAATCCTGATTTATATGTCAAATCAGTTATTTTTGTGTGTTTGTAGGCGTACAAAAGTCCCGAACCAACTGAGATAGACTTTTTGCCAAAGGCTTCATAATAACTCCTAGCAACTGCATAGGAGTTATCATCTGTTCCAAGAATTAGCGGTCTAACATCTTTCATCAAGCCACCTAGAATATTGATTCCATTGATTTTGAAGCTCTTTCTTCAGAAATCTTTTCTATAAACTCTTCTAGTGAAACATCTGGTGTTTCTTTTCCATCTCTATTTCTTACAGTAAGCTTACCTGAATTTTCTTCCTTATCGCCTACTACTAGCATGTAGTTAGTTCTCATTAGTTGAGCTTGTCTGATCTTATAGCCTACACCCTCATTTCTATAGTCGATATTTACTCTAAAACCTGCTTCTTTGATTTTTTCTTTTATCTCTTCTGCAAAGTTGATATATTTATCAGATACTGGGATGATTTCAACTTGTTGTGGGTTTAGCCATAGTGGGAATCTTCCTGCAAAGTGTTCTGTAAGCACTCCGATAAATCTTTCGATTGAACCAAGAAGAGCCCTGTGAAGCATTACTGGTCTTTGCTTTTCTCCATTTTCATCTATATAGGTTAGGTCGAAGTTTTGAGGTAGTTGGAAGTCAAGTTGGATTGTTCCACATTGCCATTCTCTTTTGGCAGCATCTAGGAGGTGGAAGTCGATTTTTGGACCATAGAAAGCTCCATCTCCTGGGTTTATTTCATACTCAATTCCACGTTCTTCTAGGGCCTTCTTTAGTTGGTCTTCAGCAAAATCCCAATCCTTGATATCTCCCATGAAGTCATCTGGCCTTGTTGATAGTTCGATTGTGTATTTGAAGCCGAATGTTGAGTATAGGAGGTCTGCAAGGTCAATCATCCTATATACTTCTTCTTTGATTTGGCTTGGAAGACAATAAACATGGGCATCATCTTGAGTAAAGGTTCTTACTCTGAATAGACCGTGTAAGGTTCCTGAAAGCTCGTGTCTATGAACTTGACCATATTCAGCAAGTCTAATTGGTAAGTCTCTATAAGAATGTTGGTTTGAAGCATAAGTTAAAACAGAACCTGGACAGTTCATTGGTTTTATAGCATAAGCTTCGCCATCAATTTTTGTAAAGTACATATTTTCTTTGTAGTGGTCCCAGTGACCTGATCTGTGCCATAGGGCTTCATTTAGGATTAGAGGAGTTTTGATTTCTCCATAGCCATTGTTGTTTAGAACATCTGTCCACCAGCCAAGTAGTTCATTCATCAAGATCATTCCATTTGGATGGAAGAATGGGAAGCCTGGGCCTTCTTCGTGGAAGGCAAATAGGTTCATCTCACGACCAATTCTTCTGTGATCTCTCTTTTCGATTTCTTTTTGAAGCTCTTTATATTCTTCTAGTTGTTTAGCCTTTTCAAAAGAAATACCGTAGATTCTTTGGAGCATTTGTCTGTCAGAATCTCCCCTCCAATAAGCACCAGCTATAGTTTTTAGCTTAACAGCCTTGATAGCTTTTGTTGATTCAAGGTGTGGTCCCCTACAAAGATCAACAAAAACATCGCCCATCTTATATAAGGTAATCTTCTCAGCTTCAGGAAGGTCATTTATTAGCTCAACCTTGTAGTCTTGACCATCTTTTTCAAACATATCCAAGGCTTCGGCTCTTGAAACCTCAATTCTTTCAAGCTTGAGGTCTTTTTTAGTAAATTCAAGCATTTTCTTTTCAATTTTTTCCAAATCTTCTGGAGTAAATCTATGGTCAAGGTCCATATCATAATAGAAACCATCAGCAATAGCTGGACCTATGGCAAACTTTGTTCCTGGGAACATTTCTTTAATTGCTGCTGCCATCAAGTGAGATGAAGTGTGCCAGAAAATTTCTTTTCCTTCCTTATCTTCAAACTTAACTACTCTAAAGTCAGAATCTTCTTCTATAGGCTCAGCATAGCCCATAACCCTTCCATTAACAACAGCCCCAACAGCTGCCCTATAAAGTCCCATGGAAATATCCTTTGTAACATCTCCTACTAGAACTCCACTCTCATACTCCTTAACTGATCCATCAGGTAAACTAATTTTAATCATAATCTCTCCTTACTTTCCCATAAAAATAGACGTATGTCCCAGCCCGTCGGGCTATAGGACGATACGTCTTTCGTTCGTGGTTCCACCTAATTTTTTTACTCATTAGAAGGCTTATCGTGCCTTAACGTCTCACATTACATGAGAAACTCAAGGGTGGTACTTTAAATATATGTACTGAAACTTCTCAACTCCCGTTTCTTTCTGTAAGCACTTTCCTAATCAAAGCTCCCTATCTAAGTCAATATTAAGTATATGCTTATGTTACCTTATAATTTATTATTTTCAAATAAATATAAGTATTTTCCTATAAAAAAAGCAAATTGACCCCCAATATCTAATGACCTATAATAAAATCAAAAGACTTTACAGGAGAAAATTTATGGCAAATGCAGTAATCCTTACAGGCCACGGGAATTTTGCTAGTGGCTTGTATTCGTCAGTCAAAATGGTTGCAGGAGACTTCGAAAATATTAGACTTTGCGAATTTGAAAGTGGTAAAAATTACGAAAACTTGGATGAAGACTTAATAAGTGCCTACAAAGACCTATATAATTATGATAATATCCTCATCCTTTGTGATATAGCAGGAGGGACTCCTTTCAATAGAGCTGTTGTGAGTTTAGGAAGTAATGAAAATGTAAAATTTGTTGGTGGTGTTAATTTTGAAATCCTCTACCAAGCCCTAACATCCACAAAAAAAGATATGGCTTCCTATATAGAAGATGTGATGGACCATGGTCAGAAGTCGATTTTTCTATATAAATAACTGGTAGTATCCATATCTCAAGCTCCTTAAGGGGGCTTGTTTTTTAGGATAACGTTACGTTCAAAATATTTTTTAATAGTAGCATGATAAACTAACACTAATATCAAGCTGAAATACCTTGCAGAATTCATATGAAAATGTTTTTATTTTTTCTTGACAGATTTTATGATAATGCTTATAATTATGATATAGGTAACTACCATATTTAAGGAGGAAAATATGAACAAGTTAAAGACAACACTGTTGGCTCTACTAGCTGTTTTTGCTTTTACAGCATGCTCTAGCAACCAAGATGCAAAGGATACCAGCAAGGATACCAAGGCTGAAACAAGTGAAAGCAAGGATCAAAACGAAGATAGCGATAAGAAAGATGACAAAGACGCTTCTTCTGATACTTCCGATAAGAAATTCGCAGGTAAAACCTTGACTCTTGCAGGTCTTGACGGAGGTTATGGTACCGAAGGTTGGAAGAAGGTTATAGCTGACTTTGAAAAAATGACAGGTGCTAAAGTTGAAGCACGTTTTGAAAAAAACATCCAAGAAGTTATAAGACCAGAAATTCAAGCAGGAAATGCTCCTGATGTAATCTATAACAATATAGGTCAAGAATCTGGTCTAACTGAGACAATGATTAAAGAAAAAATGCTTATGGATATTACAGATGTTTTGGATATGAAAGTTCCTGGCGAAGATGCTACTGTAAAATCTAAGATTATCCCAGGCTTTACTGATACAGCTGTAACAAATCCATATGGCGATGGCAAAACTTACCTCGCTCCACTTTTCTATTCACCAACAGGTCTTTGGTACAACAAGGCTATGTTTAAAGATGGTGGCGGAAAATATGAACTTCCAAAAACAATGGATGAATTTTTAGCTCTTGGAGAGGAAGCAAAGAAGGATGGTATATCCTTATTCACTTATCCAACAACTGGATACTTTGATACTTTCTCTTTTGCAATGTTCTATGAAATCGGTGGAGCAGAATTGTTTGATAAGCTAATGAACTATGATGCACAAGCTTGGAAAAACGAAGCAACACCATACTTTGAGACTGTAGGCAAAATCTTAAAATACCTAAATCCTAACACAGTTGCTCAAGCAAATAACGAATCCTTTACTCAAAACCAATTACAAGTTATGAAAAATGAATCTTTGTTCATGCCAAATGGTACATGGATTGTTGAGGAAATGAAGGATGCTAAGGGAGTTTCCGACAAATTTGAATGGGGTTTGATGCCACTTCCTTCAATGAAAGATGGTGAAAGATATGCTTATTCATGGTTTGAACAAATCTTTATTTCACAAACCTGCAAAGAACCAGAACTCGCCAAAGAATTTATAGCTTATCTTTATTCAGATGCTGCAACAAAAGCTTTCCTAGAAAATGGTGGAGCTGTTCAACCAATCAATGGTGTTGAAGCAATGATGAAAGATGAAAATCAAAAACTCTTCTACTCTATCTACAAAGATGGCGTTAAGGCTGCAGTAGGTGGTTGGGCTCAAGCTCCAGCTGTAGAAGGTGTGGATATGAAAGCTGAACTACTTGATTCTGTAAACTCAGTAGCAAATGGCGACAAGAGCGTAGCTGACTGGCAAAACGATGTTGTTAAAGCAGCAGAAAAAATTTCAGAAGCTAAGAAAGCTCAATAATATTTGATGATTTGGGGCGGGCAACCGCCCTTTAATTTTTATAAGGAGTTTATATGAAAAATTCTAAGGATAAAAAAAGATTTATAGCCCTAGGCATAACCCCTTCTCTCATCCTCTACACTTTGTTTATGGTCTATCCTACAATCAAGGTTTTCTATGAATCCTTGTTCAAAACAGGTGGACTTTCTGGTAAGAGAAGCTTCGTAGGTCTTTCCAACTTCAAACTTTTGCTTACTGACAAAAACTTTATAAGAGCTTTCCAAAATACAGTTTTCCTAATTGTTGTGGTAACTCTTGTAACTATGGTTCTTGCCATAGTCTTTGCCTCAATTCTTTCTAGGGAACGAATCAAAGGCAGAAATTTTTATAGGATTATTTTCTACATTCCAAACATCCTATCCATAGCAGTTGTTGCATCAATATTTGCTTCTATATATGGAATGGATCAAGGGCTTATCAATGGATTTTTAAGGCTAATCCATCCAGATAGAACCAATACACCTTTTCTAGGTGATAGGATGCTTGTAGTGTATTCAATCGCCTTTGCTATGATTTGGCAGGCTATTGGCTATTATATGGTTATGTATATGTCAACTATGAGCCAAATCCCAGACCACCTCTATGAAGCAGCCAACCTTGATGGAGCTGGAAAGTTGCGTCAATTTTTTGATATAACCCTTCCTTTGAGCTGGGAGACTGTAAGAACCACCCTAACTTTTTATGTAATAAGCAATATAAACATTGCCTTTCAGATAATAAAGGCTCTCACAGGCGGAGGCCCAGATGGAGCAAGCCTTACCTTGCTTAACTACCAATACGAACAGGCTTATACAAATTCGTCTTTTGGTTATGGGCTTGCCATAGGTGTAGTTGTCTTTATATTCTCTTTTGTTCTTTCTGCGATTATTCACAGGCTAACAAAGAGAGATATCATGCAATACTAGGAGCTAATTATGAAAAATCAATCAAAACTTTTTAAAATATTTACCTACCTATGCCTTACAATTTTTGCCTTGTCCATCCTTGTCCCTGTGGCTTGGGTGTTTATGGCCTCCTTTAAGACTAATTCCGAATTTTATGAAAACCCATGGGCTCTTCCCCTATCTTTCTATTTGTACAACTTCAAGGATGCGTGGTCAGCTGCAAACATGGGAGAGTATTTCTTTAATTCAGTTATTGTTACTCTTATGGCCCTTATAATCCTCCTTGCCATCGCCCTTCCTTTCTCCTATATTTTAGCTAGGATGAGCTTTAAGGGCAGGCGTTTTGTAAACTCCTACATCAAGGCAGGCTTATTTATAAATCTTTCTTATATAGTAATACCAATATTTTTGCTATTAAGAGATACATCCAAACTTATTCCAACAAGCCTACTAAACAATAGATTTGTCTTGGCTTTGATTTATGCATCTACGGCAGTTCCTTTTACAGTATATCTGCTAACGAACTTTTTTTCTTCTATTTCTAAGTCTTATGAGGAAGCAGCCTATATTGATGGAGCTGGGTATTTTAGAACCATGGTTGATATTATGATTCCTATGGCTAAGCCTGCTGTGATTACTGTAATTTTGTTTAACTTTTTAAGCTTTTGGAATGAGTACATTCTTGCTTTGACCCTTATGACAGATCCTAGCAAGAGGACTTTGCCAGTCGGTCTTATAAATCTACAACAAGCTGCAAGGGGTGCCGCAAACTATGGAAGGCTCTATGCTGGTCTTGTAATTGTAATGATACCTACTTTAATAATTTATATACTTGTACAAAAACAACTTACTGAAGGAATGATGGTTGGAGGAGATAAAGGATGACAAATAATAAGATAGGAAGGCTCACCCTTCCAAGTGAAGCTAATTTTTATGATGAAACTATCGAAATGATTGAAAAACTCGGAGCAGATGCACTTAGAGATTCTGATGGAACATATCTGCCTGATGATATCAAGGATATAGAGGGAGTTGATATCTATACCAACTTCTTTCCTACCAGAGGCCACAACGAATTTGCTAAGACTGTACCTTTTGAAATGTCTAGGTTCTATTTGATAAGTGATTTCGTTACTGCTACAGAAGAATTTACAGAAATTGATTTTCTAAGAGACTACTACAAAGACCAAATAAGGGCTGACTACGACTACGACCCTAAACAATGGTGGGATGTTTATGATAGAACTACTGGAAATAAGGTTGAAACTTCTTTGTGGGAGGTTGATAGGGATAGAAATATAGTAAAAATCCAAACAGAACCCTTCCACATCTATACCGTAAACTTTCTAGCCTATGGTATTTGGGATCCTGTCCAAATGTATAACCACATTACTAACAATTGGGGAGATGAAGTTGCCCATCATATACCTTTCGATGTTAGGTATGAGAAGTCCAGCAAGTTTGTAGAAGATAATTTAGAAAAATGGCTTAAGGAAAATCCAAAGACTGATGTTGTTAGATTTACAACCTTCTTCTACCAATTTTCCCTAATCTTTAACAAGGACGGTTTAGAAAAATATGTGGACTGGTTCGGCTACCAAAACAGCATATCTCCTGAAGCTATGATTGCCTTTGAAAAAGAGTATGGCTACAAACTAGAAAGCGAAGATTTCGTTGACCAAGGCTATTACAACAGTCCTTATAGGATTCCTACAAAGGAATTTATGGATTATATAGACTTCCAACAAAGATTTGTTTCCCAAAAGGCCAAAAGACTGGTAGACCTAGTCCATAAATATAATAAGAAAGCCATTATGTTTTTGGGAGACCATTGGATAGGAACAGAGCCTTATGGCAAGTATTTTAAAAATATTGGTCTTGACGGAGTTGTTGGTTCTGTCGGTGATGGGGCAACTCTTAGGATAATAGCAGATATAGATGTTCCTTTCACAGAAGGAAGGTTCCTCCCTTACTTCTTCCCTGATGAGTTTTACGAAGGAAATGACCCATCCATAGAAGCCAAGGACAACTGGGTTAAGGCAAGACGTGCCCTCCTTAGATCTCCTCTTGATAGAATTGGTTATGGTGGATATTTATCCCTTGCCTACAAGTTCCCAAAATTTATTGACTATATAGCAAAGGTTTCTGACGAATTTAGAGAAATCTATGAAATCTCATCCAAAGCCAAACCTTACAAGGCTCTAAAAGTTGCTATCCTAAACTCTTGGGGCTCTCTTAGAACTTGGGGAGCTTATGTTGTAGCTCACGGCAAGAAATTTAAACTTGCCTACTCCTACTCAGGAATGATGGAAGCCCTAGCTGGTATGGATATGGATGTTTGCTTCATAAGCTTTGATGATGTTAAAAATGGAATTGATCCTTCAATTGATGTAATAATAAATGCTGGAGATGCCTACACATCTTTTTCAGGGGGAGAAAACTTCCTTGATGAAAAAATTGTAGCCCATCTAAGAAAATTTGTCTATGATGGGGGTGGCCTTATAGGAATTGGTGAACCTTCTGCCTACCTTGCTAACGGCAGGTTCTTCCAACTAGCTGATGTTTTTGGTTTGGATATGGAAAAGGGCTTCTCCCAAGGCTATGATAGATACTTCACCCAAGAAGTAAAAGACCACTTCATCACAGAAGATTTAACAGCCTATGATTATGGAGAACTAAAGGCAAATATCTATGCTACAGATGAAAATACTCAGATTCTAAAATACGAAAATGACCAAGTCTACCTTGCCACAAAGGACTACGGCAAGGGAAGAAGCTTCTACGCCATGGGACTACCTTATAGCCTAGAAAATACCCGCCTTCTAAAAAGAGCCATCCACTTTGTAGCCCACAAGGAAGATGACCTAAAGAAATACTACGCAGATGATTTAAGACTAGAAGTAACCGCTTATCCAGACCTTAAAAAATATTGTGTAATAAATAATTCTACAGACCACGTCAAAAGTACAGTCTATGACGGTTCTGGAGTAGCTCATCAAGTAGACCTTGATGGTGGAGAGCTAATTTATTGTAAGGAGTAGATATGGATTACTATAAAAAACAAAGATTAAACAATTGGATTTTGGGTCTTCTCTTTGTCCTTGGAGTTATCCTCCAATTTGTCGGCCACAGGAAGGAAGGCTATCTCCCTCTTGGGATTCAATTCATTTCACTTACAATTTTGCTTTTAGTTTTATACCTCTACAATAAGAGACACGCTTAATACAATAAGAGAAACGCTTAAGGAGAACCAGATGGCTGGATTAAAATTTGAAAATATTTATAAAATTTATGATAATAAGTTTACAGCGGTTAAAGATTTTAACTTAGAAATAAAAGATGAAGAATTTATTGTCTTTGTAGGACCTTCAGGTTGCGGAAAATCTACAACCCTAAGGATGGTGGCAGGCCTTGAAGAAATATCCAAGGGTAAGCTCTATATTGGAGATAGGTTAGTAAATGATGTCGAACCAAAAGATAGGGATATAGCCATGGTATTTCAAAACTACGCCCTCTATCCACAAATGACAGTAAAGGAAAATATGTCCTATGCTCTAAGGATTGCAAAAGTTCCAAAAGATGCAATTGATAAGAAAGTAAAAGCAGCGGCAGATGTTTTAGGTCTTGTTCAATACCTAGACAGAAAGCCTGCTGCCTTATCAGGAGGTCAAAGGCAGAGAGTTGCCCTAGGACGAGCTATAGTAAGGGATCCAAAAGTTTTCTTAATGGATGAACCCCTATCAAACCTAGATGCCAAACTCAGAGTTCAAACCAGGGCAGAGATAAGCAAACTTCACGAACAACTTGACACAACCTTTATCTATGTAACCCACGACCAAACTGAAGCAATGACCATGGCAGATAGGATTGTAATAATGCAAGATGGCGAAATCAAACAGGTCGATAGTCCTATCAATGTCTATACCAAGCCAGAAAATTTATTTGTGGCAACCTTTATAGGTTCTCCACAAATGAACCTTATAAATGGTAAAGTAATAAAAGAAGATGAAAATTACTATCTAATAAATGAATTTATCAGGATTCATATTAGTAAAGAAAAAGGATTCGGATTAGAATCCAAGGGATACTTGAAAAAAGATTTGATTTTAGGTATTAGGCCTGAGCATATCTATAGCTCTTATAGAAAGACTGATTCTGAAATTGTAGGACTTGTAGACTTCATAGAACTACTAGGAGCCCAACAATATGCCTACTTAACAGCCAAGGGGCAAAAGATAAATGCAGTTTTGAGTATGGATGATAAGATAGCTAAAAACACAGAAATTAAGCTATATCTTGATGAAGATAAGATGCACTTTTTTGACAAGGACTCCCAAAAGAACATACTTTTATAAGGAGCAATTATGAAGAATGTATTGATAACTGGTGGAGCTGGCTACATCGGTAGCCATATAGCAGTCGAACTTTTAGAAAAGGACTATGGGGTTGTAATTTACGATAACCTTGTAAATTCTTCAATCATTTCCCTGGATAGGGTAGAGGAAATTACAGGCAAAAAACTTAAATTCTATGAGTCAGACGTTCTCGACAAGGATAAGCTTAAGAAAGTCCTTGTAAACGAAAAAATCGACGTTGTAATCCACTGTGCAGCTCTCAAGGCTGTGGGTGAATCAGTAGAAAAACCCCTAGAATATTATCATAACAACATTAGTGGGACTCTTTCTCTTTTGGAAGCTATGAACGAAGTAGGATGCAAAAATATAATCTTCTCTTCGTCAGCAACAGTTTACGGGGATCCAGCAAGTGTCCCTGTAACAGAGGATTTTCCAAAAGGAGTCTGCACAAACCCTTATGGCTGGTCAAAGTCTATGATGGAGCAAATCATGACTGACCTCCACACATCCGATCCAGCTTGGAAGGTAGTCCTCCTAAGATACTTCAACCCAATAGGAGCTCACAAGTCTGGAAGAATCGGTGAAGATCCACGAGGAATCCCAAACAATCTCCTACCTTATATAGCCCAAGTAGCAGTTGGCAAACTCGATTATTTAAGAGTTTTTGGCGATGACTATGACACCCCTGACGGTACAGGAGTTAGGGATTATATCCATGTAGTCGACCTTGCCAAGGGCCACGTCCTTGCTGTTGATAAGATAGATGAACTTGATGGAGTTGAAATAATCAACCTCGCTACAGGAAAAGGCTACTCTGTTCTTGAAGTTCTAAAGGCTTTTGAAAAGGCTTCTTCAAGGAAAATCCCTTACCAAGTAGTTCCTAGAAGAGAAGGAGATATAGCAAGAACCTATGCAGATGCTAGCAAAGCCCTAAGGGTTTTGGGATGGAAGGCAGAAAATGGCATAGAAGAAATGTGTGAAGATTCTTGGAGATGGCAAAAAGAAAACCCTAACGGGTACGAAGAAAAGGAGTAATTATGGACACAAGTCTTGTGGTCCTAGCAGCTGGAATTGGCTCAAGATATGGGGCTGGTATCAAACAGCTTGCCAAAATGGACGAAAATGGATATACAATAATCGACTATTCAATATACGATGCAATAAAGGCTGGTTTTAATAAGGTTGTCTTTATAATAAGAAAAGATATAGAAGATGACTTCAAAGAGATAATCGGAAATAGGATTGAAAAAATCGTAGATGTAGAATATGCCTACCAAAATATGGACTTACCTCATGGTTTTGAAAGTCCAAGAGACAGGAAAAAGCCTTGGGGAACTGTGGATGCAATTCTATCAACAAAAGACCTAGTCAAGGACCCTTTCCTAATAATAAACGCAGACGACTATTATGGAAAGGAAGTCTTTAAGAAACTTCACAACTACCTTGTAGCTAACGCCGCCTACAAGGACGATAAACTACAAATCGCAATGGCAGGCTACAAGTTGAAAAACACCCTATCTGCCAACGGAGCAGTAACTAGAGGAGTTTGTGTAGGTAATAGCCAAAACAAACTAGAAGATATAATAGAAACTCACGAAATCAGGCAAAATGATGATGGATCTATCTCAAGCAAGGAAGGCCTAGATTCCAATATCCTAAACCTTGAAAGTCTTGTATCTATGAACCTTTGGGCTTCCTACCCAGAATTTATCAGCCTTTGTAAAGATCACTTTGTAAGATATCTTGAAAAAAATATCGACCAACTCTCTAGTGCAGAATACGTCCTTCCTGAAATGATAGGTGAATTAATCAAAGAGGAAAAAGCCGATATCACAATTCTACCAACAAATGAGAAGTGGATAGGCATAACTTACAAACAAGACCTCCACCCTGCCCAAGAAGCCTTTAAGAAAATGTTTGAGGATGGAATATACCCTGCAAATATTTGGAATTAAATTGTAATAAGGCTTGAAATCATCCTTGCTAATAATTCTTAGTAGAGCTTAGGCAAAAACTTCTAATAATAGGTTGTTAATATTCAAATTTTTATAGCATAATATTTTATAATGGTTACTACATATCTATGTTTTAGTAACCATTTTTATTTTTCTTTAAAAAACTTTCTCTATCCCTACTCCTTCCAATCTTCACTTCAGCAATCCAATATTTTTTTCTATAAAAATTTTAAATTTTCTTTAAAAACCTATTGAAATTAGTTAAGGAAAATGTTAACATATAATTAAGTGGTAGTAACCAAATTCAAGCGAATTTTAAGGAGGTTTTAATGACCAAGGCTTGTAGAAATTCAGAAGATAAGAAAAACAAAAAGGTTCCATTGAAATTACTAGCAGCAGTTATTGGAATGAGTATTTTCACAACAATGAACTATGGCTTAGCCTATGCTGATAGTCAAAGTGTGGATAAGGAAGAGAAATCCCCTGTAGAATATCAAGAAAATCTTGCTAACAAAAAAGACGATGAGGATAAAACAGATAAGGATTCTAACAAGACTTTAGAAAATGAGGCTAATGGTGAGCAAAATAATGCAAAAGAAGATGAAAAAGCTCCAAACTCAGAAGAAACTGGTAAAGATAATAAGGATTCAGAAAACGATTCCTTTGAGGTATCAAAGGATTCGCTAGAAAAAGAAACAGCTCAAGCTGTTGGATCTAGTCAACAAAAGGAAATAATAGAGTGGCAAAAAACTTCAAAAAATGGTGAAGATGTCAAAGAAGTTATAGACAAAGAAGTCAGATATAATAAGCTTGAATCTAATTCATCTAATGACAATGCTCTAAACACTGCCAACTACTCAAAAGATGGTCTAGCTTCATCAGAAGAGGGAACTAATTTCAATATCACTTTTAAGGATATTTCTAACCCTAATGAAAGTAGGTTTGGAGTTTTTCTAAATAGGGGAAGTGACAACTCCTCCTCCATCTTTGTTGGATATGATAGAGCTGGCTGGTTTTGGGAATACAAGGTTAATGGAAGCGGAAACTGGTATCAAGGAAATCGAAGACCTATACCAAAAGTCAACGAAGAACAAAACCTCAATATAAGCATAACCAAAGACGGTCAGCTAAACGCTACAGTAAATGACCAAAAGGCTTTTGATACCTATGTGCTTCCAGGCGATGTTTGGTCTACCCTTAAGAAAAATAAGGGACTTGAGCTAAAATTAGGTCAATGGGGCAACCAAAAAACTTCAATTTTAGTTAAAACCCAAGACCAGAACAATGTTCCAAAAGAAGAGGCAAAGGTTGATGAAGGGAATAATTTTGACGATACAAAGGCCTCTTATGTAAACATCAAATCTAGTGATATGGATGTCAAAATCGACTCCAAATTCCCTAGGATTAAGGAATATACCTACAAGGGTAAGACGCTTCCTGGTAAAGAAGACTATATAGATACTCTCCGCATCAACAACATCGAGGTAAAACCTGAGGTAGAATTTGAGAAAGTTTCAGAATCTTCCGCTCGTTACAAGATGAAGATTAAGGATGAGGCTAATAAAATTGATGCAGAAATTGATGTATTGCTTTCTGTAGAAGGAAATGTTCTTGACTTTAAGGTTGAAAGAATCAAAAACAATAACAACATCAAAGGTGGCGAAAAAATCAAAGATAGAAGGCTTCTCCTTGAAAAAATAGACTTTTCTTCCAACAACTTAGTATCCGTCTCTTCAGACCATGAAAATGCTAAGTTCGATGGAGCTCATATGAACACAAATGTAAGATTGAGTGGAGATGTTCATACCGATGTTACCAACCCTCTCGAAAACTACAATACCAACGAAGGCTATATGTATGGTTTTGTATCTGACAGATACTTGGCAGCAGGTCTTTGGTCAAACTCTCAATACGACAGGGCCTTAAACGGCAGCAACGCCTTTACAAGGATAAAAACTAACAAAGATACCTTTGGCAAAACCAACTACCTAGGTCTTGCCTCAAGTCCATACTACTATCAAAGGGCCCACGCTATGCTTGATGATAGGAATTGGCAAACAGGAGAATATTGGGTTTACAATGAAAGAACTTGGGATGAACTCCCTCACTCCAAGGTTGTTTTGACAGAAGATGTAAATGGAGATAAGAAAGTAGACTGGCAAGATGGCGCGATAGCCTACAGAAAAATCATGAACAACCCTATGGGCTCTGAATATGTAAAAGATCTTATAGCTCAAAGAATTGCCATGAACTTTGGTTCTCAAGCCCAAAACCCATTCCTTATGACCCTAGATAATCTAAAGAAAGTCTACCTCCATTCAGATGGTCTTGGACAGATGATTCTCTTAAAGGGATATGGATCAGAAGGCCACGACTCAGGCCACCTAAACTATGCAGATATAGGCAGAAGAATTGGTGGAGCTAGCGATATGAAATACCTCCTAGAAAAAGGCAAGGAATATGGAGCAAGAATCGGTATCCATGTTAACGCATCCGAAACCTATCCAGAAAGTAAATACTTCAATCCAGAAAGGCTAAAAAGAAATAACGATGGCAATTATAGTTATGGTTGGAACTGGATTGACCAAGGTATAAATATCGATGCAAGCTACGACCTTGCTGATAATAGGTTCAATAGGTGGAAGGAACTTAAAGATAAGCTTGGCACAGATGCCCTTGACTTTATATATGTGGACGTTTGGGGCAATGGCCAATCAGGAGATAACCAAGCTTGGGCGACAAATATGCTAGCCAAAGAGATTAATCACTTCGGCTGGAGAGCTGCCTTTGAGTGGGGCTATGCAGGCGAATACAATTCTACCTTCCAACACTGGGCAGCCGACCTTACCTATGGTGGCTACTCCTTGAAAGGAATTAACTCAAATATCACTAGATTTATTAGAAACCACCAAAAAGATTCTTGGGTTGGAAATTATCCTTCTTATGGAGGAGCTGCTGTAAATCCTCTCTTGGGTGGTTATGATATGAAAGACTTTGAAGGTTGGCAAGGAAGAAGCAACTACAGAAACTTCATTCAAACCCTCTACAAGACTAACCTTCCAACCAAGTTCATCCAACACTTCCAAGTTGTTGAGTGGAAAAACGGAAATCCAGTCCTAATGAGTAACGATGGTTCTACTTACGAATGGACTCCTGAAATGTATATAAGACTAAAAAACGATGACCATCAACTAGAAATCAATCGTGTATCTAACAATGTCAATTCATGGGGATATAGGCAAAGAACTATGACCCTCGATGGTAGAAAAATCTTCAACGAAGATGGCTCTTACCTCATTCCTTGGTTTAACGATAGCAAGGGCAATAAATTGGCTAGTGAAGATGAGAAAATGTATTTCTATAATCCAGCTTGGGGACCTAAAACTTTTGAAATGCCTAAGGATTGGACAGGCAAGGCCTATGTTTACAGGTTAACTGACCTTGGAAGAGTCGAAGAGCAAGAAGTTGCAATCGTAGATGGCAAAATCACTCTCGATCTAGCAAGTAATACCCCTTATGTCCTCTACAAAAATAAGAAAAGTCAATCATCCGAACAAACAAAAAATATGAATTGGTCTGATGGTATGCACATCAAAGATACTGGTTTCAACAGTGGAAATCTTGACGAATGGCAAATAGAAGGCAACGAAGATAAGTCTGTATCTATAGCCAGAAGCCAAGCAGACAATCCTATGCTTAAAATAGCAAATAATAGCAAAAAAGTAACCTTGACCCAAAAATTGACAAATCTCAAGCCAAATACAAGCTACGCCCTCTATGTTGGAGTTGATAATAGGTCTGATTCAAGGGCTGAAATAACTGTCGATACTGGTTCTAAGAAAGTTACAAACTTCACTACAAGATCTCTAGCTCCTAACTATATTAAGGCTTACGAACACAATACCCTTGTAAGTAATGCAACAGTTGATGATGTAAGCTACTTCCAAAATATGTATGTCTACTTTACAACAGGAGATGACGTATCCAAGGTAAATCTTACTCTAGCAAGAGAAAAGGGCGAAGGTGCGAGCTATTTTGATGGACTAAGACTTGTGGAAAATAAGTCAACCATGTTTGACGGAAACCACGATTCTGACACATCTAAAGTCTTTAAACAAGACTTTGAAAACTCTGCCCAAGGTATCTTCCCATTTGTAATAGGAGGAGTCGAAGGAGTAGAAGACAATAGAACCCATCTTTCAGAAAAACACGAACCTTACACCCAAAGAGGCTGGAATGATAAGGTTATATCAGATGTTATAGACGGAAATTGGTCTCTTAAAACAAATGGACTAGTCGGTAGAAATAACCTTCTCTATCAAACAATTCCTCAAAACTACAATTTTGAAGAGGGTAAATCTTACTTGGTAGAATTCGACTATGAAGCAGGAAGCGACGGAACCTATGCCTTTGTAATTGGTGAGGGAGAATATAATAGAAATGCGACCTACAAGGTCTACAGTCTCGGCAACACTTGGGAAAATAGCAATAAACCTAAAAGAGCTAAATTCTTAGTTCAAGGAGGAAAAGATAGGTGGATAGGAATCCTATCAACAACCAAGGGAGCTGATACAAAAGGAACTGGTGGAAATACAGCTAACTTTAGAGGTTACCAAGACTTCATTCTTGACAACTTAACAATATCACCTTCAGAACTTACAGCAGAATTAATCCTAGATTCCTTCAAGTCAAACTTCTCACCAAGCAAAAACTACAAGGACTACACCAAAGAAAGCGTAAACGCCTACCAAGATGCCCTAAGAAAGTTAGAACTAGCCAAGGGTGATGACCTAACAGTAGAAGAAGCTAATAAGTTAATCAAGGATTATGAAGATTGTAAAAACAACCTAGTAGCCATTAAAAAATCCCTAGATATTGATGATATAGAATCTTTCGATGCAGCTAGCCAAGATGATGGTTCTTCCATCCTTTCTGCCTTCGACAACAATCCATCAACTATCTATCACTCTCCATGGAATAGATCAATCATGGGAGAAGAACTAGAAGTAACCTTCAAAAACCCTACAGAAGTTATAGGTCTTGAAGAACTTCCAAGGCAATCCGGCTCAAATGGTAGAATCAAAGATGCAACCCTTGAAATCATAGATGATGAAAACAAAACTCACACCTTTGAAATCAAAAACTGGCCAAACTCACCAGCCCTACAAAAAATTGACTTTGGAAAGCCAATCAAGATGAAAAAATTCATCCTAACAGTAGCAAATTCCCACGGTGGTTCAGCTCGTGAAAATGACATCTTCGTTTCAGCTGCAGAGCTAAGGTTTAACCTCTACAAGATTGCTGAAGGATATGAAAAAACAACAGATTATCAAGAACTTAGGAAAAATTTACAAGCTTATAAGGGAAATGACACCTATGTCAAAGAACTCTTAGAAAAAATGAATTTTATAGAAGAAAATGACCTTATAAACGAAGCAGAATATACAAAAATTCTCGACAAACTTAACGAACTAAACGAGGCTTACAAGAAAGCCTATAAGGAAAAGCTTGATAAGGCTAAAAAAGATGCCATAAAAGACCTCGCTGATGCTGGAATTACTGGTCAAATCTTTATTGATAAGGTTAATAAGGCTAATA
>NZ_CAMXYR010000024.1 GCF_947253225.1 uncultured Anaerococcus sp.
ATTATACATTAAAGTATGTTAACATAAAACTCTATCTACTTTTTTTCTACATAATTTATAATATCCATAAAAGTTATTGATGTAACTATTTACCAATTTTTCTAAGTAAGATATTTATCAATTTATCAATTTCTTCTATTTTTTCAAAATAAATTATAACAAGATAAGTTAATGCAGAAATTATAATAGTTAATAACAAAGCTATAGCTAATACTAGGTAATTTGATAATAGATTAAAACCCATAAAAGTTACATAAGCCATAATGGATGACGCTATAAGAATTTTGATCTGACTAGTTACTTTTTCTCTTAAATTAAATCTTCCAAATTTTTTTAGATATACAACAAAAATTATAAGAGATCCAAGTGCTGTCGAAATGCTTGTCGCATAGGCTATGCCGTCTATGCCGAATCTTTCTACCAAGACCATATTTAAAAGTACATTTATGGCTTGTTGGAAGAGGATTATAAGTAGTGGGGATTTGGAGTCTCCTGTTGCGTAGAAGACGTTGGATATTATTTTTAGTATTGATATGAAGATGATGTAAGGGGCGTAGGATATTAATAGGGAAGCTACAATCCTCGTGTCAGCTGGGCTAAAGGCGTGTCTTTCGTAAATTAATCTAATCATTGGGCTTGCTAGGGCCATCATGCCAAAGGTGGCTGGGAAAACAAGAGACATGGTTAATACAAGACTTTGTGATGTTTTTTCTTTCATCTCTTCTATCTTTCCCATATTTGCAAGTTTGGCTATTTTGGGGAGGGTGATTGTCGCTATGTTTATAGTAAAGACTTCTACTATGAAGTCTAGCATATTTTCTGTATAAAAGAGCTTGGCGACGGAGTCTATCCCAAGATAGGCTGATGCCATGGATTTATCTATTAGGATTGATAGTTTGTTTGCTGCACTTGATATGATGATTGGAATCATAATTGTGAGCATGTATTTTATGTAAGGATTTTTGAAATCTATTGTTTTCTTGTAGACAAATCCTAGTTTCCTGCTGACAAAGGGAAATCTTGAAAATTGGATTATGCTTCCTATAAGGGTTCCTATTATTAGAATGTAGGGATTTCTAAAAATTCCTGTAAAAAAGGTTGCTCCAATTACAAATATATTTATGACTATTCCTGGTATGACTGGATCTATGAAGTTACCCTTGGCATTTAGAAAGCCTCTTATAACTGCTGAATATAGAAATATGAAAATTGATAGAGCCATTATTCTTGTAAAGCTTGCTGCCATTTGTAGAGATTTTCCACTAAGATTTGGTGAAAAAATTTTTGCTATTTGACTAGCAAAGATAGTAACTAGGATAAAGGTAACCAATCCATATACCATCAATAGGTTGATAAGGTTTGAGGTAAAATCTCCCGCAGCTTTTTCTCCCTTTTCAGCTTGAACCTTTGTATATACTGGAATGTAGGATGAAACTATTCCTACAATAACTGTATACATCATTATGTCAGGAATAGTTGTCGCCGTAACATATATTGACTTGATTTCTCCTGTACCGAGTATCGCAGCCATAACTGATTCTCTTACAAATCCAAATAGTTTAGATAAAATTGTAATAATCATAAGTATGACTGTAGTTTGCCCCATATTTCTTTCCTTGTATTATTTGTTGTTTTCTATTATTTTGTCATGAACTTCCTTAATGGATTCTTTGTTAGCCACCATCATGTAGAGATTGGCATTTGGCATGAGGTAAGAATCTAGCCCCATAGTTCCTTTTCCTTTAAGGGCTTGACTTTCAATTTTCCATTCGCCACCATCTTCTAGTTGTTTGTTCACAAGTTCAATCATCTTGTTGTAGCCTATATCTGTGTTTACTGATTCTAAGGCTATATTTGCAATTTGATTGAAATTTATTAGCATCTCAGGACTTAACATCTTCCTGATAATACCTGTAAGAACCCTGGTGTGGTTTTTGCCCCTATCAAAGTCTCCTTCTTGGAGGTGATATCTTTCCCTAGAAAATGATAGAGCCATATCCCCATCCATATCTATTCTTCCCTGAGGAAAATAATATGAGCCATGAGTTGATTCAAAAGCCACTGGGTTATCTACGCTTATTCCTCCAAGAGTATTAATAAGATCTGTTAGACTAGTAAAATTAACCTTTCCATAATAATCAAGATTTACATCAAGGAAGCTTTCAAGACTCTTCATTGATGTATCAACACCGAAAAGTCCAGCATGGGTGAGTTTATCTAGCTTATCTCCCTCTCCTCCAATGGATAGGTAGGTATCTCTAGGTATTGTTGTAATCAAAATTTTCTTTTTGATAGGATTTACACTTACTATCAAGTTTACATCTGATCTTGATACAGTAGATAGGCTACCATAGGTATCTATTCCAGATAGGTAGATGTTAAATGATTGGTTCTCTTTAACTTGCTCTTTTTCAGCCTTTTTTTTCTTTTCACCCTCAACTAGTATCGAATCAAGCACCCTAGTCTTTTGTGAAAATCCCTCTATACTCTCGTCAAGAAGTGGCCTGAATGATTCATTTAGCATCATTACTTCGATATTACCATCAAGAAGACTTGTAGCTACTGCTTGGTAGTTAGTTAGATCTTTTGACTTTAACTCTGTCCCATAATCCTTTTTGTAGCTGGCAAATGCTTTGTCTGTATTTTCTTTATCAAAACTTTGGGCTGTCCCAATTTCTTTACCAGCAATATCCTTTAGATTTTTGATTTTGGAATCTTTAAGGACAACAAATGATATTTCACTTTTCTCTCTAGTTGTTTTGTTGTTAATCTCCTCTAATGTCTTTATTGACTTTCTAGCATAGGACATAAACGCAACCTGTCCTAGGCTTAATATAAGCAAAAATATTATAGATGCCACCTTCAGTGCCTTGGTATTTTTCTTTTTTACAAAACCAAGGTAAATGAATAAAGCGAAAATGAGTCCAAGAAAGACAAGAAGCCCATTTCTGTATCCTAAAGGAAGAATCTTATATTTAAAAAGAAAGTACAAGAAGACAACATTTATTATCGCTGATAAAATAACTACGCATTTTGTAAGTATATTTTTTGATTTTTCCATTATTTATCCTCTTATATTATTTTACTTAATTATGGTACTCAATCCGAAAAATTTGTCAATAATTTGTAGGCTCAGTATATTTATAATTGATGCTTAAATAACCATTGAAAAGATCGTATTTTATATGTATTTATAAATTTATATTTACATAAAAATACCCCTCTCAATCCATTTTGAAAATAAGGGATATTAGGGGAATGATTATAATATTATTCCATTACTCTTGCTTTTTCTAGCCACACTTGATCAAGGGGATCGTTTGAGAATCTTTGCTTTCTGTCTAGAATTTTTAGGGAATTCATATCGCTTTCGTCAAGTTTAAAATCAAAGATAGCTATATTTTCCTCTAGCCTTTCTTTATGGACTGATTTTGGGATTATCATGCTTTCCCTATCGATGTGCCATCTAAGAGCAATTTGAGCTGGTGTTTTCTTGTATTTTTTAGCTATTTTATTTAAGATTTCTTCGTCAAAAAGTCCTCCTCTTGCCCTTGCTAGGGGACTCCATGCTTGGTGAGTTATACCTTTTTCTCTTAGAAAGCTCTTTGTTTCAGGGTCTTGGAGGAAAAGATGACTTTCTAGTTGATCCATGGATGGTTTTTCTCCTACTTCCAGAAGTTTTACCACTTGTTCTGGCATGAAATTACATACAGCTATTGATTTGATTACCCCTTGCTTCTTGTAGTCCATAAAAACCTTCCAAGACTTGTCAAAATCTTTGCCGAACCAATGGAGGTGGAGCACATCGATGTAATCTATTCCAAGATTTCTAAGTGATTCATCTATGGATCTTTTAGTCTTGTCAATTCCAAAGTCTGATGGCCAAACTTTAGTTGCAAGCATATAATCACTTCGCTTTTTGCCTGAAATTTTTAGAGCCTTGCCAATATATCCTTCATTATTATAAAATTTGGCAGTATCAAAGTATTCATATCCCAAGTCTAGGGCAGAGATAATCACTTCTTCCATTGTTTTTTCATCTTCTATCTTGTATGTTCCAAGCCCCATAGCTGGAACTTTTAATCCATCATTTAGCGTGATATATTTCATGTAAACTCCTTGTCTATCTGCTTTTTCTTTACTATTGATACCCAAATATGTTTTTGCTTAAAGCTTTTTATGATACAATTAACTTATGAAAACAGTTTTAATTACAGGTTCTTCTCGTGGTATTGGGGCTGCCATCGCCAGAAAGCTTAATCCAAATTATAAAATAGTTATCAATTACAATAAGAGTAAGGAAGTTGCCCTTAAGCTCCTTAATGACCTTCGCAAGACCAATCCCAATGTTATTGCCATAAAGGCTGATGTTGGTGATGAAGAAGAGGTCAATTCAATGTTTGACCTTACCGAAAAAAACTTTGGCTCTGTCGATATCCTCATAAACAACGCTGGACTTTCTTCATTTGACCTTGTGCAAGATATGGAATATGCAAAGTGGAAGAGGATTATGGCTACCAACCTTGATTCGGTTTTTCTTACATCCAAGAGAGCTATCCCTAAGATGATTTCCAAGAAAAATGGAATAATTGTAAATATGTCTTCTGTTTGGGGCGAATATGGTGCAAGTATGGAGGCTTGCTATTCTGCTTCAAAGGGTGCAATAAATTCTTTTACCAAATCTCTTGCCAAAGAACTTGCTCCTAGTGGTATCAGGGTCAATGCAATCGCCCCTGGTATTGTTGATACTGATATGATGAGAAATGACTTTTCTGTAAATGAACTTGAAGATCTAAAGTGTGAAGTTGGTCTCAATCGCTTTGCAAGGGCCGATGAAATTGCAAGTCTAATCTCATTTCTTATTTCAGATGAGGCAAGCTACATAACAGGAGAAATTATCAATATAAATGGTTCTTTCTACTAAAAAACCTGAACTTGTTGGTTCAGGTTTTAGATTTATCAATACTTGTAGCTTATATTTCACTAAATTCTTTGAAATTGTACCAATAGATAAGGGATTTTTGAACTTTTTTCCCAAGAGCATCTTCAATAGCTTCTCTATATATAGAAAGTTGCTTGTCATAGAAACCTTCTCTCTTTTTTTTGTCAGTCTTGAAATCTACTAGAACAATTCCATCCCTTGTTTCAAATAACAAGTCTATTTGTCCATTTACATAATAATCCCCTCTTTCCATAAGGAAGGATTCCTCTTTACGAATATTCAAGGAAGTCTGGGTAAGATTCTTTACAAGAGGACTATTAAAAAAGGTCAACAACTTATCTATTTCAATAATTTTTTTAGTATCTTTGTCGATTTTCCTCTCTCTAATCAACTTATCAAGCTCATCTTCCATGGATTCTTCATCATAATTCTTAAAGCTAAGGGCTTGAAAGGCCTTATGAATTATAGTTCCCCTATCGACAGCCTTATATACTTTGACATCGTCAATAAAGTTTGGTTTTCTAAAATCTGATGATGGTTCTTCTAGTCCGTAACTTGGTAGCTTATAACCATCCATGGAAGGATCGAAATCTTTGCTTATTTCAGTTACTGATTTTTTGATTGATTCATTAGTATCAGCAGAATAAGGATAAGCCTTATCAAAAATTTCAGTAAATTCCTTGTAGATTAATGGATTTGCTTCTCCATCTTCTAAGAAACCTCTTATATCTACACTTTGATATTTATCAATCTTCTCACATTCTGTTACTAGACTTATTTCTGCGAAATCTCCCAACAAATCTGTTTCATAGTCATCAAATATCCCTTCAGAAATCTTATCAAAAGATAGGATTGCTAAGATCCAATCTAGGTAGTTGGTCATAGAAAGGTAATCAGTTTTCTTATCAATCTTGTTAAGATTCTTTAGATTTCTTGTTCCTGTTATATAAAGCCTTTCCTCAGCTCTCGTAAGGGCGACATAGAGAACTCTCATCTCCTCTTTTCTATTAGCCACCTTGATTTTTTCTAAAATCAAACTTTTCTTGAGTGATGGAAAGCGAACCTTATTCTCATAGTCTGAGAGGTTAATGCCTATGCCTTTTTCGTCATCAAAAACAACGGCCTCCCTGCTATCTTGGTTATTGAAATTTTTACTTGCATCGGCAAGGATTACAACTGGAAATTCCAGACCCTTGGACTTGTGTATGGTCATAATCCTAACTAGGTCTTCACTTTCTGAAAGCTCTCTTGCAGTTTTCATATCATCTGACCTATAAGTAGCTAGATTTTCAACATAATCCAAAAACCCAAACAAGCCATTATCATTTGACCTATCATAATCGTCCATTATATCAATAAAACTTTCCACATTGGCAATCCTCTCCTCAGCCCTATCTCTCGCCATTAAAAACTCATAAAGACCTGTTTTCTCGAAGAGATAAGTTCCAAATTCATAGAGACTTAGAAGTGATATCATGGAGGATAAGTCATAAAAAATAGTCTTAAAATCATTGATTTTATTTAGAAGATTATCCTTAATCGCATAAGCTTCAAAAGCTTTAACGAAAGAATAGCTATCGCTAGCAAGTCTTATGCTTACCAAATCATCCTCACTAAAGCCAAAAATTTCCGACCTTAAAAGAGCAAGAAGGGTTAGGTCCTCTTTGGGATTAACCAAATATTTAAGGATATTTATAAAAAAGCTAACTTCAACAGCACCGAAGGAAACCTTACTTATATCGTTGAAGAAAGGAATCTCTGCTTTTTTGAAAGCTTCTTCATAGAGGTAGGAGCTTTTGCCTGACCTTAGGAGGATTGCTATGTCCCTGTAATTATATCCCTCACTTTTTATTTGTCCTATAAGCTCTACCAGATAATCTTCTTCATTTATGCTATTATCAATAACTGCAACATGAACTTTCTTAGCTGAAGAGTCGTTTGACCTAGCTGGATTTAGCCTATGGCCACCATTTTTATAGTCAATATCGGAACTTTCTCTAGTCATAAGCCTATCGAAAATATAATTATCAAAATCAAGGATATCCTTATCTGACCTAAAGTTTTTGTTGAGATTTATTCTTTGTGACTTATCCGCTTTGTCATAACTTGTAAGCTTTTCTAAAAACAATCTAGGCTCAGCTCTCCTAAAACCATAAATTGATTGCTTGACATCTCCTACAAAAAATAAATTATCCTCCCCTTTTAGGGATTCGATTATATAATTTTGAATTTCATTGGAGTCCTGATATTCATCAAAGAAAATATAGTCAAAATTCGCCTTAAGCTTTTCTCTAGCTTCTTTTATATCAATTAATTCGATGAACTTATGCTCCATATCTGAAAAATCTAGGTAAGTTTTGCTTTCTTTTATTCTTAAGTAGGTATCCATAAAGTCTTTAACCAAAATATTAATCTCAGCAAGAATTTCTGCCTCTTTGCCAAAAAAAATAGCCATAGTTTCGCTATCGGTGTTTTTTACAAACTTATAGATATTTTTAAGGTCATCCTTGTAGGTATCTCTTGTTTCTTTGATAAAATTATAGGCTTCAGGATTATCGGTCTTAGTCTTTGTAATCTTCCCAAAAGATGCCTTTCCTATTCTTCTTATAAACTTATCCCAATCACTTTCAATTAGTAAAACTAGGTCGCTAATGGTAGATAGGTCATCGTAAATCAACTCTTGATGCTTATCTCGCATGCCCATATCTTGGGTATACTTGTAGTTTGCCTTAGCAAGATTTAGGCTAGCCTCAAGTGTTTCTTTGACTTCCTTTTTGAACCTATCAAGGCTAAAGGTGTCCTCACACATTTTATCAAGCCATTCAACAGGTCTAACTTGAGACATTATCTTGGCATAGGTTTTTAGGATTACTTGCTTGGCACCATTGTCATTTTTGTTTTTTGAAAAATTCCTAAGAAAGTTGACAAATCTATCGTCCATTTGCTCATAGGCCCTAGTAAAAACATCATCCAAGGCCTGAGCCATAAGGATTGTGGTTGTATTATCAGAAACAACCTTAAAACTTGGAGATAAGTTATTAAAATAATAGAAGTTTTCCCTAAGCATATCTGAACAGAAAGAATGGAGGGTCTTTATTTGGGCGTATTTAAGGTTTTTTATCTGGTCTTTTATAAATTTAAAGTCAGCTCCTTCTTTTCTAAGTTCTTCTTCAAGAGCAGTTCTAATCCTATCTTTCATTTCGACAGAGGCCTTGTTGGTGAAGGTTACTATAATGAACCTTGCTATATCCTTCTTATCTTCTATGAGCAATTTTATAATCCTTGTTACAAGAACGCTAGTTTTGCCAGAACCTGCCGCAGCAGATACTATTATATTTTTTCCTCTACTTGTAATGGCCTCCTTTTGCTCATCGGTAAAACTCATCTTAGACATCTTCCTCACCTCCTAGGTCTTTTAGGGTCAAACTCTCATTAAAGTTTCTAAATCTTAGCTGGTCTATAGTCGGGTCAAACTTGCATACCCCCTTATAGGCACAATATTGGCATTCATTTTTGTCGGACTTGTAACTTAGTGGATTGAGTTTTATATGACCTTGTTTGATATTACTTATATATTTACTTACCAACTTTTTTGCGAAATCTTCTAGTCTTTTCATTTCTTCTGGTTGAAGAATATCCGATTTTTTGATATCTATAACTGAGGAAGCTTTTAGGTCATCAGCATTCTTATCTATAAGTTTAAATATTTCATCATTTATTTTAACAATAAGCCCATTTATCCTAAATTTATCTAGGATTGATGCTTCTATAGCCTCCTTGGAATATCCATCTTTGAGAGATTCTAAATCATCCTTCAAGGGCATATAGAAAGAGCCTATCGGAACCATCACCTCTTTATTATTTTGTGATAGAGCCATCATATAGACTAATAGCTGGAGGTCTAAGCCATTGAGTAGGTTTACAATTTTAAACTCCTTATCTCCAGTTTTGTAGTCGATTACTCTTACGAATTGATCTTTCTTATCTATCCTATCAATCCTACCTCGCAAGTAATTTTCATCATCTACATAAACTTCTGGAAAGCTTAACTCATCCTTATAACCAAAATCTTTTTCAACAGCATAGATTTTAAAATCCCCATTTTTCACTTGGTCTATTACTTTTAAGGCATTTCTTTTACTTGAGTTCAAAATATTATTTAAAATAAACTTATTTCTAGGATCCTCCCTCCTAGTTTGGTCAAGACTTTTCTCTGTTGCTTTTTTGAAATTCTCAATGAGGATTTCTTCGAGATTTTTCTCATCTATCTTATCAAAATCTAATTCCTTGAGGATTTTTGATATATCTTCAAGCAGTTTATGGACAATATTTCCAACTTCCATATTATCAACATCATAGGAAGCAGAGACTGATGGTCTAAGCCCATAGTTTATAAAATATCTGTAAGGACATTTTGAATAAGTCTCGATCTCGCTTACATTAAAGTGATTTTTCCTATAAAGCCTATCTGAAAGGTCTTTGGCTAGATTCTTTTTATCATTTGTATACAAAAGTCCCTTTTCAACAAGGTCAAAGCCTTTTCTAGCTTGCAGATATCTTACAAAAGCCTTAGCTATATCCAAATCATCAAAGCTGACTTTTTCTTTTTTCATGATTTTTCTGATAGTTGCCAGAGCATATTTTTGCATTTTCTCATAGGAAAATTTTTGTATGGATAAATTTAGGTTATTGCCGTAAATCATCGCTTGTGGATTGATTTTTCCTTCCTCATCTCTAAAAATATTCATTATAGAATTGAGGACTACAGACTTATTTATTGCCTCAGATTTTCTATTTGCTAGAGCGTAAGAGAAAAAGATTCTATCCGATATACTAATCATCCTATAAAGATTGAGCTTCTCCCTTTCATCAAGGTCTTCATCAAAAACCTTTAGGTCAAGATCTAAGCTTCTTAGCTTGTCCTTCTCATTTTTCCCAACAATCATATCTTTAGATGAGCCACTTGGGAAGAACACATCATTAAGACCTAGGGCAAAGTTGATTGGCCTATCAGAAATCCTTGCTCGGGCAAAGGAAGTAACGATGATATGGTCTTTGCTTGGAGGGATAATTCCAACATTTATATCCCTGCAAGTAGCCTCAATCAGCTTATAAATTTTTTCAAGCTTAGCCTTTCGATTTCCCATAAGGGCAACAACTTCTTCGAGAATTTCTATAAACTTATCCCACACTTGGTCATTTTCCTTGTAATCATCAAGCTTACCTGTCGTTTTTAGGATAGCCTGATACTTGGAAATTCCCTTTCTTATTTGCTCATCATTAATAATAGAAAAAATATCTGAGGCTAAGTCGGTTGTTGTTTTTTCAAATTGACCAAGAATTGGTTTAATAAGACCCGTTATTCTATCCCTTATTTCATTTACAAGTTCATATTCTTCTTCCTTTTCCCTAAGCTTTTCTTCTTTTTTCGGATCAGCTTCATACAAATTTTGGTAAAAACCATAATCAAGAGTGAAATATTTGTCTTTTAGGAACATAGCTCCCTTGATTTTCCTGTTTTTGATAAAATTTTGAAAAATAATAACTTTTCGCTCAAAATCCTCTGTAAAACTAAAGATTCCTGACCTTAAAAAATAATTCATATCCTCTGTTGAGAAATTATAAAGTGGCAGACGTAGGATGGCAAGAAAAGTTTTTATGATATGGTTGTCTATCAATTTCCTAGAAACATCCATAAAAACTGGTAACCTATACCTATTAAATACTTTTTTTATTTCATTTTGATACTCATCATCACTAGATATGTAAATTCCGATGTCTCTGTACCTATATCCTTCTTTTTTGACCATATAATTTATTAGCTCGGCAGTTGTTTCTACCTCTGTCTTTGTAGAGATATTTTCTACAAAGCGAATATGGGAAGGAGCTTTAGCATAGGTCTTGTAGGTATATCTATCAAAGCTTTCAAGTAGGTGGTATATATCTTCCTTTCCCTTGCTAGCATCCAAAAAGATATCCTTAGTTTGGCTAAGGTCGTTGAGCTTTCTATAAAATTTCACAGCTGAATCAAAAATTTCAAGATCCGAAAATCTAGCAGCATGAAGAAAAGTCTTATCAAGATTCAGGGAAATATTAACATCATTTCCCCTAGCCAGAAGAGCCTCAACAAAGGAAAGCTTGAGTTCGGATAGGCTATCAAATTTATCAAAATAGAAGCTTACTCCATCAAGAAAGTCGCAAGTCGGGAGTTTATCTATAATGTAGGATAAACTATCTTCTGAATCAATAAATTTGTTGGAGATCTCCTTCTCATATTCATCATAAATCATCTTAACTTCTCTAAACTTTATCTTGGTTATTGGGTCATCTGAATTTTCAATACTTTTAAAAAACTTTTCATCAAATTTATTGTCTTTTATTGATGCAATAAGGGAAGATATGTTATTTACAAAGTCGATGTTATTGTAATTGTTCTTAAACAAAGAAAAAGTTTCATTTTTGTCTTGGAGAATGTTTGTTATTAACAGAAGTTTTCCATTTTTTGTAAGAAATTTCTTTTCACTTTCCCCAATCTTATCGGTTATAAAGCTTTTTAGGGATGAAAAGCTTAATATTTTTGCATCCATAACTGACTTATATGAAATATTTTTCATAAAATTGATGTCAGTTTGGAGGGTATACTGTTCTGGAACAAGAAGGATTGCCTTCTTACCATTTTTTAAGTCTTCCTCAATTTTTTTATATAGATAGCGAGAACTCTCCTTTGGAAATCTCGAAATTATTGTAGTAATCACGTCATAACCTCCACGCTAGAACCTAAGTTTGGTTCATACTTAACCCTTATCTTGGCTTCTATTGCCTCTTTCAATTCATCAACATGAGAAATCAGCCCTATAAATTTATCTTCATAGGAAAGCTTTTCGATAGCAGTGATAACATTTGTCAAATAGTCCTTGGATAAGGTTCCAAATCCCTCGTCAATAAAGAGAGTATCAATTCTTATTCCTCCATTTTCCATACTTATTTCATCTGACAGACCCAAGGCCAGCGACAAACTAGCAAGGAAACTTTCTCCACCAGAAAGAGTTGCAACAGGACGAAGTTTTCCTGTGTTAGCATCTAGGATTTCTATATCAAGACCCGCCTTACTTCTCAAATCACTAGCATCAGAATTTCTCACCATTGAAAACTGGTTGTCGGTCATATCCAAAAACCTAATATTAGCAAGTCTTAATACTTTGTCAAAATAGAAAGTCAACACAAAGGTTTCAAAATCAATTTTCTCCCTGCCAATAACTTTCCCAAAGCTTCCATCTGCAAGCTTAGAAAGTTTTGCCAAAACCTTGTGACTTTTAACATTATTATCATAGTCTTTCTTGAGGTCGTCAATCCTTTGGAGAACTCTTTCAAAATTTGTAATTTGAGCAAAGACTTCTGCTTTTTTATCTGAAAGCTCCATCTTGTAGCTAGCTTCATCTTCTATTTTTTGATTTAATTCAAGGATATTTTGAGGCTCTTTGTCCTTGAATACAAGATAATTTTCTAGACTTGCCCTTAACCTTTCAAGGTCCTTGAAGTAGGTGATAAGATAATCTTTATTTCCGATTATCTTATCATATCTTGCAAGAGCTTGTGTATAAGCATCCTCACTAGCAAAACTTTCTGCCATTACTGTCTTAAATTCACTATCATATTCATCTGATTTTTCCTCTAAATCCTTGATGGATTGTTCCTTATTAATAATATTTGAAGAAATCTCCTTCAATATCAACTGAGATTTTTGATAAGAAGATGTGATTTCTGCAATTTTATCAGCTAAGTCTTTGATTTTTTCTTTAAGTTTAGCTTTCTTTGCTACTAGGTTATCTTCGCTAACATTTTCCATCTTCTCCTTTAGGCTAAGGTATTTTATCTCTATGTCCTTGGATTTCCTCAAATGTTCTTCCAAAGAATTTATCCTATCTTCAAGCTCCTTAATCCTTGCCCTAATAAATTCCAAAGTCTTCTTTAGCTTTTCTCCATCGGCTTTTCTTTTTTTATAATCCTCCCTAAGACCCAAAAGCTTATCTTCTAAGTCTTTTTTATTTGAATAATTTCTATCTATAAGACTCCTAAGCTCTTGCAAGCTCGTCTTAAAGGTATGACTTTCCATGATTTTTTTTACCTGAGCATCCCTTAGGAGGATAGCTTGGTCAATATTTGCCATATCTCCCAAGATTTTTTCAAGGTCAAAGTCCCCAGTAGGATACTTCTCAAAATGATTTCTATGGCTTGTTTTACAAACTGGACAGATACCTTGGTCATTAAGCTTATCTATCATCTTATTAATAATGGCAAGTTCATTATTGCTACGAGCTTTTTTTTCAATAGCTAGGATATGGTTTTTCTTATCCTTTAGGCCTTCTATCTCTTTTTTGTAGATTTCAATTTCCTCGAGTTTTTTTAGGTCATCTTCTAATTTTCTTGTATTTTCTGCCAAAGATTGAAGACTTTGGTTGATAAGGTTACCTTTTTCTGTAATTTCTCTTAGAATTTCGTTGTTTAGGTCAAAAATTTCCCTGTCCTTGGCAAAATTCGTCTGTAAATTTTCTCTTTCCTTTTGGCAAAGGTCAAAGTCTTTTCTTTCCTTATCAAGACTTAGGTAGGACTTTTTCGCATCAGCAAAGTTTTCTAGCTCTGTCAAAGTCTTAGAAATATTTTCATCCTCAATCTTTAACTTATCAAGAGCTTTAGTCAAGGAATTTACATCTTGGTAGTCTTTTTCTATTTTTTTAAATAATTTTTCCTCTTCTTTTTCCCTCGACCTATCTTCCTCCAAAGACTTCTCAATGGCTTTGATATCATCAAGGTTTGTCTTATATCTTTTTTCATAGATGTAAATATTTTTCGCAAGCTCTGCTTTTTTTATTTTTTCCAAAAGGTCTTTATTGTCCTCTTCCTCACCCAGATATGGAAGGATCTTTTCTTCAATTTGCCTATACTTTTCTATGTTTTGATTGAAATTCCTTGCTTGTTCAAGACTCTTGTAGAGGTTTTTTAGATTATCATCAAGCTTTTGTTCCTTAGCTGAAATATTTTTATAGACCTTGTCGACTTCTTCTTTACCTGACCTTATACTTGCTAGAATTTGGTCAAATTCATGAGTTAATATATCATCCTTATCTACCAAGTCCTTAATTTCCTTGCTATAATCAAGAGTAGTTGTAAGTTCCCTATCTATTAGATCCATTTGCTTGATTGAATCTTTGGACGCCTCTTTAAGCTTATCCTGCATATCCTTATACTCGTAAGTTTTAAAAATATCGCCCAAGAGGCTAGCCTTATCTGTAGATTTCGCAGAAAGAAATTCCTGAAATTGACCTTGAGCAAGTAGCATAACCTTGGAAAATTGCTTGTCATCAAGGCCGATTATTTCCTTTATAGCTTCATCCGTCTCCCTTTTCTTATCAGAAATAAACTTTTTTTCTCCCAAGTTTAACTCAAAAAGGCTTACAGAGCTTGAAATATTCTGACCTTTTTTTGTTTTCTTGGCAATTTGCCTTGGAATTCTCTCTATTAAATAAGTTTTATCTCCAACCTCAAATTCAAGACTTACAAAAGTATAGGGATCCTCTTCTGAAAGGAAATCACACCTAAGCCTATCATCATCAATTTCTCTAGCAACCTTACCATAAAGAGCAAAGCTTATGGCATCAAAAATACTAGTTTTGCCAGAGCCAGTATCACCTGATATAAGGAAAATTTTCCTATCATATAGTTTTGAGAAATCAATTTCAACTTGGTCCTTGTAGGTTATAAACCCTCTCATTTTAAGTATTTTAGGTCTCATTCTATAATCCTTTGTAGGGTCTTAATTTCTTCATCGCCCATATCTTCATCCATCTTGAACTTGTAAAAATCCTCGAAAAGTTCCAAGATTCCCTTGTTTTCTATATCAATATCCAAGGAATCTTCCCTAGTAAAGGCTAGTTTATTGGCGTATGAAATAGAAACTGCCAAGGGAAATTTCTTTTTAAGCCTAGCCATAGCATTTTCTATTGTATAATCATCTTCTAGTATGAATTTGACATAATTTTTGGAAGCTTCACTCTTTAATATATCTTCAAATTTCCCTTTCCTTATCTCAAAATCCCTAAAAGTTTTTAACTTAATTTTTGATATTTTAACCTCATCTGTTAAATCGACTATTGTTACAGTCTTAGTTTCCTTGCTCTCATCAAAAGAATATTTCATAAAAGTTCCAGAATATCTAATCTTAGGTTCAAGCACAAAATGTGCCCTATGGAGATGACCTAGAGCAACATAGTCGAAGTTTCTAAACAAATTTGCATCCATGGCATCACTGCCACCGATTGTGAGGGGTTTTTGCCCATCGTCATAAGCATTTTCATCCTCTAACCCCATATTTGATGCATAGCAATGAGTTATTAGGACATTTCTATCATCGTAGCTAATCACACTAAGGAGCTTTTTGTAGAGGTCTGTGAAATTATTAATAGTAGGGTCAAGCTCTGCCCTAGCCTTACTTATAGAAATGAAAGGGATTAGGTGAAAGTTTATCCTTCCATAGGCATCCTCAAAGGAAATTATATTATCTTCCAGCTCACTGACTAGGTAATAATTATTGGATCTATAGAAATTTTTATTTATATCAAGTCGCTTTGAAGAATCATGGTTTCCAGCTATGGCAAGAACTTTTTTCCCAAGACCAAAAATCACCTCTTCCAGAAAATCAGAATAAAGACTAAGAGCCTCAGCACTCGGAATTGATGTGTCAAATATATCTCCTGCAATCATCACAAGGTCAATATTTTCCTCATCAATTATTCTTACTATATCTTTTAGGACAAATCTTTGGTCTTGCAAAAGAGAATAAGTCCCGATATTTTTTCCTAAATGAAGGTCTGATAAATGAAGTAATCTCACGATTTTCTCCTTACAAAAACAAGGTTGGATCCAGTGGACTTGTAGGAATCATAAACATATCCATCAATTTCTAATTTCTTGACCTCATCAAGTCTAGCTATTTTCCTTGTAATAATTTCCTTTAGCATCTTTCCTCTCATCTGTTTGGTCCAAGATACAATAGACCTAAATTTACCATTTTTTTCATCCTTGAAATCGACTGTAACAAACTCATCTCCTTCTTTTAAGTAGGGTTTGATGGTTTTTGAGTATTCCTTGCTAGCAAGGTTTAAAACAAGATCCTTATCCTTAAAAATTTCCCTGTAAATATCATCCTTCCAAAAATCATAGAGATTAATCATCTTATTATCGAAATATAATCTATAGTCCCTGATTCCTGTAAAAGGCTTGAGTGGTCCATAAAGGGCTGATATTACATAGACATGGTCATTTAGATAAGATAAATCCTTAAAATCATCATAGGAAAATTGCTTGAAAACTAGACCATCATAGGAAAAAAGTGCTGGATTTCCCAAGTCTTCAAAATCGAAATCCTGAAAATCAAAGTAGGCCTTTTCTGTTAGTTGGTCATTAGTTTGATTGAGATTTCCTAGCTCATTGATTGAAAGTTTCTTTATTTTTTCTACAAGGTCCTTAGTTTTTTCTGGATAAATTAATGGACTTGTTGCTATATCCTCAAAGTGCTTAAATCTTTTTGCTGGTGATATAATAATTTTCATATTTACCTTCCTTTTATGTATACTATACTCCACGAAAAAAGTAGGCCTAAGCCTACTCGTATTTATCCAAATATTTATTTTTTTATAAGCAACTTTTGCCTTGTCATTGTAAATATACTAACTAAAATCAAAACGATTATTGCTATTAATACTATTGAACCACCAGGTTTTACTCCCAAATAAAAACTTGCTGTAATTCCTGTAAGCATAAAGGCTAGGGAGAGAATTATTGATAGAATGTAGGAAGTCTTGTAGGATTTGCTTACAAGTAACGAAGTTGCTACTGGCACTACCATGAGGGATGTTATCATCAATGCCCCAACTGTTTTAGCTGAAATTGCAACAGTTATCGCTGTCAAAAGTGTAAAAATAGAATCTACTAAATCTGTCTTAACTCCTGATAACCTAGACATCATAGGATTTATCAAGTTGTAGAGAAGGGCATTGTAAAAATAAATCGAAACACCGACTACAACGACAAAAACACATGCGATAAGACTTAGATCCTGCTTGCTTACGGTTGTAATTGATCCGAACATGAATGATTCAAAGCTAGCTCCTCCAGGTGTAAAATCAGAAAGAACTGCTGCAAGACCAATACCTCCAGACATTACTATAGCAGTAGCCATATCTCCATATTGGTCGAAGCGTCTCCTAATTACTTCTATAGCAAAACTTGCCACTACACAAATAACTAAGGAAGTCCACAAGGGATTTATCCCAAAAATCAACCCAATGGCTATCCCTGAAAGCGAAGAGTGACTCAAAGCGTCCCCTATCATGGAGGTCTTTCTATTTATCATAACTATTCCAATCATTGGGATAATTATAGAAAGCATTATTCCTGCAAGGATAGCTCTTTGCATAAAATCATAATTAAGCATCAACAAGCCTCCCTTCTTTTAAATAGACGGTTTTTGTTACATAATTCTTAATTAATTCCATCTCGTGGCTTATTATCAGAATACTTATACCGTGATCTCTATTTAGGTGGCCAAGCAATTTTAGGAAGTCTTCCTTGTGTTTCGCATCAATCCCAACTGTTGGCTCATCCAGAATTAACATTTGAGGAGTTGATACAAGGGCTCTTGCAATCATAACCCTCTGTTGCTGACCTCCAGATAGGGTTCTGAAAGGCTTATCCAATAGCTTTTCTATAGCCAAAGATTGAAAAACATTTTTCACATCCATAATAACTTTCCTAGTTGGCATATTGAAAATGTTAAATTCTTTGTACAAGCCTAGACTTACATACTCCTTGCAAGTAACTGGAAATGAGATTTTTGACGAATCATTTACTTGGGGAACATAGCCTATTTTTTCGTAGGCTGTAAACTCTTCTATGGGCTTACCCAAAAGTTTAATCTCTCCAGAATCTTTTTTAATCACTTTAAGTATCAGCTTGATTAAGGTGGACTTACCTGACCCATTTTCTCCACTTATAGCTATAAAGTCCCCATCATCTAAGCTAAGGTTGATATCATCCAATATTAAATTTTCATCATATCCAAATTTAAGGTTTTTTATATCTAGTAATCTCATAAATATATTATGACATAGACTTGTATATTGCTTCAAGGTTTTCTTTAATCATTTCTTGGTAGGTCTTATTTGATGAGAGTTCTTCATCAGTTGCAAATTCAAGTGTATTTATTGGCTTAGCTTCTGCACCAATTTCATCCGCAAGAGTTTTAGCTTCCTTATCTGAGCCTCCCATTTCATAAAATACAGTCTTTAATTTAGCTTCTTTTGCAAGATCAGCAACTTCTTTAAGAACCTTGGCGTCAGCTTCCCCAGTGGATGTTAGGCTATTTAGAGGGATTTGTTCGAGATTAAATTCACGAGCAAGGTAGCCAAAAGCTTGGTGAGGAACAATAAATTTATTATTTTGAACCTTTGCAAATTTGTCCTTATATTCGGCTACGATATCGTCTAATTCTTTGGCGATTTTTTCATAATTTGTCATGTAGTAATCCTTGTTTGCAGGGTCAATCTCAGCAAGCTTATCAGCTATAACCTTAGCTTGAGCCTTACCATTTACAGGATCAAGCCAGGTATGTGGATCAAATTCGCCGTGGTGGTGGTCGTGGGCTTCTCCTTCGTCATGGTCGTGGTCATTATCTTCATGAGAATCGTGATCAGAATCTTCATGGCCATGGTCGTGATCTTCTTCGCTTGCCTTAATCAAGTCAATACCTTTGCTTGTATTCACAAGGTCGATATCAACTGTTTTTTTAACAGCATCTTCCCACTCTTCCATGCCTGCTCCATTTATAAACATTATTTTAGAAGAAGATAGTTCTGCTATTTCTTTGGCAGATGGTTCAAATCCGTGGCTTTCAGTCTTTAAGTTAGTAAAAGATTTGACCTCAAACTTATCTCCTGCGATTTGCTTAGCAAGATTATAGATTGGGAAAAATGATGTATATATTACATTTTCTTCCTTGGCATCTTCTGCTTTTTTGCTATCTTCTTTGACATTTTCTTCGACTTTTGTTCCATCTTTTACAGTCTTATCTTCTGTGTTTGTCTTATTAGCACAAGCTGATAAAAATGTAGCGAGAGCTAGAACTGTGATTATATTTTTAATTTTCATATATTACTCCTTTATTGCAAGTTATTTGCATGTATGATTATATGGGTATTTTCTTAACTGTCAAATAAAAGTATAATACAAGGGAGGTGAGGACGTGAATATAGAAGAACTTTTAAAAAATAAAGGCTTGAGAATTACCAAGCAAAGAAAAATCCTAGCAGAAACTTTGTACAAAGAAAAAAATCCAATATCAGCAGAAGAAATTTATGGACTTATTAAGGAAGATATTGATGTAGATTTATCTACAATTTATAGAAATCTTAACACACTTGAAGAAAATAATATTCTTCTAAAAACTACCAACATAGATGGAATAAGCTACTACCAAATCAATAATGATGAGCACAAACATTTTATCACTTGTACCTTGTGCAATAGGAAATTTATCCTAGAAAACTGTCCTGTCCATCTACTAGAAGATGAAATACAAAAGGAAACTGGTTTCGTAATAACAGGTCATAACTTTGAATTTACAGGCATTTGCCCAGATTGCCAAAAACTATGATTCAAATTAGCATTTGGTATTATTTATGTGCATGTAGACCCCCTAGTTGAATATTAAAAATTTAAAATGCAATAAGTGATGAGTAAAATATTTGTTCTACTTCCTTTAGTTAGTTTTTATTTCTAACTTAGGAAGTAAACTTATATTACTCATCACTTTTAAATTTCACTTATGGCAGGTCTGGAGGGAATCGAACCCCCATCTTTGGCTTCGGACACCCTTGTTTTACCACTAAACTACAGACCCATTTTTTATTTCAATATTTGAATAGCCTATAGGATTTAGAAATCTTAGAGGCAAGAAAGTATTTCCAAGTCCACTATCCACATATATTATACCATTTTTGTAAGGAAATATTCCCTTGTCAAAATCAGGCAAAAATCCCTCCCCAGGACTTAAAATAGCCCCTATGAATGGAAGTCTAACCTGACCACCATGAGTATGACCAGAAAATACAAAGTCAAAATCATCTCTTTTGTCATCTCTAATTGGCTTGGAGAAGTGGCTTAGGATGATGTTTATCTCTTCATCTTTCGGCTTATACTTATTATAAAATCTTGCATAATGACCAAGTCCATACAAATTGACAAGATTATCACCCACCTTTATTTTTCTACCATCATTGAATAAGTATCTTATGCCTAAAGTTTCCATTTCTCTGACAAAAACATCAAGCTTTGGACCTGCTTCCTCGTGGTTGCCACTTATAAAATAAGCTGGTATTCCAAGTTGCATCAAGTTTTTCAAAAAGAAAAGACTTCTTTTTATTTTCTTGTCAGTTCCATAATCAATTATATCGCCAGTTAATATTATAAAATGAGGGTTGAAAGTTTTTATTGTCTCTATCACTTCACCCAAATTTGCCAAGACATTGGAATGAAAGTCAGATATTTGCGTTATTCTTAATGGAGTCTTGATTTTCGGTGAATACAGCTTTATTCTTTTTTCCTTAGCATAAAAGCACTGCCTATCAATGTATAGCCCAAGACCTAGGGCAAAAACCCCTAGGCCTAGATCCATTTTTTTCTTAATCATCAAAGTCTCCTAGATAAAGGTTTGATGCTAGATCTGATGGAATCTTGTAACCCATCCTAGGTGAGGTTGATAGGCCAGTTATGTTTGGTCCATCGACTGCTGTAGCTCTCTTAAATTGAGATAAGGCAAAGCGTTTGTAATAAGACCTTAGCCATTTTTTTATTGTTTCATAATCGTAGGTGTCTATAAAAGCATTCTTAGCTAGGGCTAGGATTTGTCTGGGACTTAGTTTTTCCTTTAAGTGGTAGTAGATGAAAAAGTCAATTAGTTCGTAAGGACCTATAATATCTTCAGTTTTTTGGCTGATATTTTCATCACTTTCATTTTTTAGCTCTGGAGAAATCGGAGTTTCCAATATATCTCTTAAAACTTTTGCTAATTTTTCATTATTAGTTGTTTCTGCTAGCCTTCCGACAATAAACCTCAGATGAGTTTTAGTTAAGGTCCCATTAAGAGAGTAGTTGCTTATATGATCGCCATTAAAAGTTGCAAATCCCTGCATACACTCTGACAAATCACCTGTTCCAATCACTATTCCCCCATGCATATTGGCAAGGTCAAGGAGAACTTGGGTTCTTTCCCTAGCTTGGGCATTTTCATAAGCAAGGTCTTGACTTACTCCATCATGACCAATATCTTTTAAATGGACTTTAACAGATTGCGAAATATTTATTTCAGTTAAAGTAATCCCCAAGGCTTCACATAGGTAATTTGCGTTGGACTTTGTTCTTTTGCTTGTTCCAAAGGCTGGCATAGTGTAGGCGTGGATATGTTCTTTAGAAAGTCCTACTTTTTTGTAGGCTTCATTTATAAATAAAAGAGCCATGGTTGAATCTAACCCTCCAGATACCCCAAGAAACACATCCTTGACACCAATTTTTTTAATCCTTGTTAGGAGAGCTTCTGTTGCTATATCCATAACATCACTTACATAAGCATCAGCCATATCTTTGCTAGGCAAATATGGAAATTTGTCTACCTTATCTACTTTTTCAGTAAATTTAGTAAAAGCCCAAGGACCATTACCATCAATTTCAAAGGACTTTGTTAAATAGACACTCTCATTCGTTGCCCAAGTTTTAAGTTCTCCATCACAAGCTATGATACAAAGGCCTTGGTAAACACAATCAGTGCTTGATTCCCCAGCTCCTGTCCCCGTTGAAACATAAACAAGATTTTTAGAAAGATAGGAAACATCTTCTAGGGTCTTTTGCTTAGAAAGAACTGTTTTTTCAAAGGCATTTGGATTTAAAATCAAATCCGATCCAAGGGTCTTGGATGATAGACTTTGAGGAATATCTTTTTTTTCATCTTCACCAATAGATACTCCTATTCTAAGGCCACCAAAATTTATAGGGTGATATGAATTAACTGGAAGGTCTAAACTATTAATTCTAAATGAAGTAGGAGCAAGGTTTGAAAATACAGTCTTTTCATAATTTTTGAGCTTATCTTTTACAAAGGTACTAACTACTTCTCCCTTTTTAAGGAGAAGATAGGTGTTAAAAACTTCCCCACAGGCTCTTAGCGGTGCACCTATTCCTACAAGAAGATCATAGTCCTTTGTAAACTCGCACATATCACAAACAGCTTTTTCGACTTGGTCTATAAGAATATCTTCCTCGTAGGCATCGTACAAAGAAGCACCAGTAAGACAAAGTTCAGGCAAAGAAAGAATATTAACCCCTTCATCCTCTGCTTTTTTAACTATATTTTTAATCTCAATTACATTTTTTTCGACATCTCCAAGACTGATATCGAAATTTGTCGATAAAATTTTTATATTTCTTTTCATAAATACCTCTCTTCCTATTATATGAGATAAAAAAGGATTAGTACTGTCTCTTATACACATCTGACGCTGCCGACGACCTAACACAGGTGTA
>NZ_CAMXYR010000025.1 GCF_947253225.1 uncultured Anaerococcus sp.
GAAGATGGAGGGTACTATGACAAATAAAAGTCTATTTGAAAATTTCTTTAAAAAGAAGTCAAATTTTGAATATATTTTTTCATGCTTAGTATACTCTATCTTTGCCTTCATAAAGAAGCTTAGATTTCCAATTGTATTAATTTGCCGTGCGCTTAAAGAGAGTCCTGTTTTGGGCTCTCTTTTTAATATGGTTAATTAGTTAGAAGGGAGGTAATTATTTACATATGAGTGGCGTAGTTGGAATAAAATCAAATACCGATAAGGCTAAGAAATTATTTTATTCATTAAGTTCTATTCAACATAGGGGTCAGGATGCTTCAGGTATAGTCCTATCAAATGGGAAAAACCTAAATAGAATTAGGGGAATGGGTCTTGTCAATGAAATTTTTGATGATGATAATTTGAAAGATAGCGAGGGTGAATACGCTATAGGTCATGTTAGAAGTGCACCAGAAGGATGTAATCAAGAGTATAATGTTGAACCTTTAGTAAGTTTTGCCAAAGGTAATGAATTTTCTATAGCACATGATGGAAATATTGTAAATTATAAGAGTTTAAAGAGAAAAGAGGAAGAGAGGGGCACGGCCTTTCATACATACACTGATAGTGAATTGATTTTACTTTTAATTACCAGATATTATGAAGGTGATATTGTAAAAGCAATAAGAAAAACTATGGATGATATTAGGGGAGCTTATTCTTGTGTGCTTTGTATGCCAGATAAGATAGTTGGTTTCAGGGACTACAATGGTATAAGACCTTTGATGGTTGGTTTTGATGATGATACTACAGTTATAGCTAGTGAAAATTGTTCGATAGAAATTTTAGATATTGATACTTACAGAGATATAAAGGCTGGAGAAATTGTTGTTGTCGATAAGAACGGGATTAGCTCATATCCTGCAGATGATAAGGCAAATTGTAAGCATTGTATTTTTGAGTATGTATATACAGCAAGGCCTGATGCTAACATAGAGGGAATAAATTCTTATATGTTTAGGTCAAAAAGTGGTGAATTGCTCTTTGACCAAGCTCCTATAAAGGCGGACTTGGTTTGTCCAGTTCCTGACTCAGGTACTCCATCAGCTATTGGCTTTGCCCAAAGATCCGGGATTCCTTTTGCTGCTGGACTTGTAAAAAATAGATACATGGGACGAACTTTTATTAAATCCAGCCAAGAGGAAAGAGAACTTGCTGTAAGATTAAAGTTAAATCCACAAAAGTCAGTTCTTGAGGGAAAGAGCATAGTTTTGGTTGATGATTCAATCGTTAGGGGAACAACAAGTGCTAAGCTAATAAAAAGGATTAGAAAGGCTGGAGCTAAAGAAGTTCACTTTAGAGTTACATCTCCTCCCTTCACTAACCCTTGCTATTACGGGGTTGATACCCCAGATAAGGAGAAAATTATTGCATCAACCTTATCAATTGAAGAAATTAGAGAAAATATAGGTGCAGATAGCTTGGAATTTTTATCCTTGGATAATCTCCTTAAATTAACAAATATTCCGGTTAACTTCTGTAAGGCTTGCTTCACAGGAGATTATCCAGTAGAAAGGGATGAGATATGAACCTTGCAGTATTTATATCTGGTACAGGAACTAACCTAAAGGCTCTAATAGAGGCCCAGAAAGATAAGTTCTTTACAAGTCAGATAAAAGCTATTGTTAGTAATAAAGAGGCAAAAGGCTTAGAATTTGCTAGATTAAATCACATAGCATATCTTGTGAGCAAGGATGATGATGAAATCCTAGAGTTTTTAAAGGACTATAAGATTGATTTAATTGTACTTGCTGGATACTTGCCAAGGATTAGCAAGAAACTAATAAATACTTACAAAATTATAAATATCCATCCTTCATTACTTCCCAAATATGGAGGTAAGGGATTTTATGGAAGGCATGTTCACGAAGCAGTCTTTGAGAATAAAGAAAAGACTAGCGGAGTTACAATCCACTATGTAAATGAAAATTTAGATGATGGAGCTATTATATTACAAAAAAAAGTAGATATAAGTGGGTGTAAAAGTGTTGATGACCTTGCAGATGCCATACTCAAGATAGAGCATCTTAGCTTGAAAGAAGTAATTAAGAAATTGGAGGTAGAAAATTGAGAGCTTTATTATCAGTAACAGACAAGACAGGAATAGTAGAACTAGCCAAAAATCTTAGGGACTTAGGTGTTGACCTTATCTCAACAGGTGGTACATACAAAAAGATTAAGGAAAGTGGTATAGAAGTTAACGAAATCGAAAAATTAACAAACTTTCCAGAAATTCTTGAAGGAAGGGTTAAGACTCTATCTCCCTATGTTCATGGTGGTATTCTCTACAAAAGGGATGATGAAAGCCATGTAGATACAATCAATGAACTTTCAATCAAACCGATTGATATAGTCGTGGTAAATTTATATGAGTTTCAGAAAGCTTTAGATAGGGGCAACCCAGAAGATATTGTTGAAAATATAGATATAGGTGGTCCATCAATGGTTAGATCAGCTGCCAAAAACCATAAGGACGTTTTAATTGTAACTGACCCAGCTGATTATGATGAACTTATAGAAAGAATTAAAAATAAAGAAGATGACCTAGCTTATAGACAAAAACTTGCTATGAAGGCCTATAACCTAACAGCTTTCTATGATTCGTTAATTGCAAGATATTTCTCAAAATTAATAGGAGAAGAGTCAAAATATAAGACTTATGGTTTTGAAAAAGAAGCAGACCTAAGATATGGCGAGAATCCAAGCCAAAAGGCAGCTATTTATAATGACCCTTTTGTAAAAGGTCTGATGGAAAATATAGAGGTGATTCATGGCAAGGAAATGAGTTATAACAATTATAATGACCTAAATCCAGCTATAGAACTTGCCCAAGAGTTAGGAGATAATGCAGTTGTTGCCTTAAAACACCAATCACCATGCGGGGTTGCTGTTGGATCAAGTGTCTATGATTCCTATATGAAAGCCTTTGAATGCGATAGCCAATCAATATTTGGAGGAATACTTGCAGTAAATGGTGTAGTAGATCAAAGGTCAGCAGAAAAAATGCATGAGATTTTCCTAGAAATAATAGCAGCCAAAGATTTTACTAAAGAGGCTCTTGATATTCTTACAAAAAAGAAAAATATAAGGCTTGTAAGAATCAATTATGAAAATGACCAAGTTAGAGAAGAAATAAGATATTTGAATGGCAAGGTTCTTATTCAAGATAAGGATTTTGCTATAGATGAGATAAACATAGTAACTGATAAAAAACCTAGTGAAGAAGAAATTAAAGACTTACTTTTTGCACAGAAAGTTGTGAAATATGTTAAGTCTAATGCTATTGTTGTTGCCAAAGGTATGAAAACTCTTGGATGTGGAGCTGGTCAGCAATCAAGAGTATGGGCATTAGAATCAATCAGAGACCACTTTAAGGATAGGGATTTTAGCGGAGCAGTTTTGGGCTCTGATGCTTTCTTTCCTTTTCCTGATACGGTTGAACTTGCTCACGAAATGGGAATTGAAGCAATTATCCAACCAGGTGGTTCAATAAAGGATCAAGCATCTATTGATAAATGCAACGAATATAAAATGAGCATGGTATTTTCTAAAAATCGCCATTTTAAACATTAAGGATAGTAATATGAAAATTCTAATAATTGGTTCGGGAGGACGTGAACACGCAATAGGCAGTAAGCTAAAAAAAGACGGAAGAGAGCTTTACTTTGCACCTGGAAATGCTGGAACAAGTGAATTAGGGAAAAATGTTGAAATAAGTTCGGAAGATATTGATAAATTAGTTGCTTTTGCAAAAGAAAATTCAATAGATTATACAGTTGTTGGGCCAGAAAATCCGCTATGTTCAGGAATAGTTGATGTTTTTGAAGAAAATGGACTAGAAATATTTGGAGTAAATAAACAAGCATCTAAGTTTGAATCAAGTAAAGCCTATACCAAAGATTTCCTTACTAGGTATGGGATTAATACAGCCAAATACATCCAAACTTCTGACAAAGAAAAGGCTCTAAGTTTCGGCAAAGACATCATAGAAAAGGATGGAAAGGTTGTATTAAAAAGAGATGGACTTGCTGGTGGCAAGGGAGTTTTTATAATAAGTTCCATAGATGAATTTGAAAGTAAGGTTGATGAGGTTTTTAGAACTGACAAACTAATAGTAATTGAAGAATTTATCCATGGTTTTGAGATGAGCCTACTCTGTCTTACAGATTCAAAAACTATTATCCCCCTCCCAACAAGCAAGGACCACAAGAAAATCTTTGAAAAAGAGGAAGGGCCAAACACTGGTGGAATGGGAACTTATGCACCAAACATAGAGGCAGATGTTTTTAAGGAAAAGATTGCGAAAGAGATTCTACCAAAAATTCTTGATGGTTTTAATAAAGAAAAAATTGACTACAGAGGCGTTCTCTTTATAGGATTTATGATTAATGAGAATGGCATTTATGTTTTAGAATTTAATGTAAGATTTGGAGATCCAGAAACTCAGGTTGTTCTAGAATTAATTGATAATGACCTTTTAGACCTCCTAAAAGCTACATCATCTGCCGACCTCGCTCAAATCGACCTTAAAACAAATAACAAAAAAGCTATTTGCCTTATTCTTGCATCAAGGGGCTATCCATCAAGCTATCAGACTGGAAAAGAGATAGATTTAGACAAAGGAATTAAGTCTACAATTTATCATGCAGGTACAAAAATAGAGGGTGGCAAAATTCTTACAAGCTCAGGAAGAGTTCTAAATCTTCTAGCAAGTGGTGATTCATTTGATGAAATCAGGAAAGTAATCTATGAAGATGCTATAAAAGTAAATTTTGAAGGAAAATACTACAGAAAAGATATTGGTCCAAGCGTTAAGAGAGTCTATGTTAGAAAAAGAGACAAGTTTGACTTTGAATCAAAAAATCTAATGAAAAACATCAAAACTTCTCTAGGAATTGAGGTTAAAAATCTTAAAATATACAAAAGATATGACCTAGAAACAAGCGATTATAATGTTAAAAAACTAATGGATACGGTTTTGAGCGAAAGTCCAGTTGATGAAGTATTTGCTTTTGAAGATTGTTTCGATCTTCAAGAAAGGCTTGGACCAACGATTGTAAGCCAGTATTTGCCAGGTCAGTTTAACCAAAGAGAACAGGGCCTCCTAGATACGGCTTTACTTGTAATTAATGATAAAAATCTTGAAGTTAGGTCATCTACAGTTTATGAGATAGAAGGTATAACCAATAAAGACTTAGATAAACTCGAAAGTTTTCTAATAAATCCAGTTGATTCTCATAGAGTTGACCTTTTGGGAATTCCTACAACCTTAAAGTCAAACCACAAAAAAAATACAGAAAATATTAGCTTTGAAGGTTTTAGGAACTTTGATGATAAAGACTTAAATAAATTTATTGAAGATAATTCCATGGCTATGAGCATTGACGATATTAAACTTGTTAGAGATTATTTTATCAAAGAAAAAAGAGATCCAAATGAAACGGAAATTAAAATTTTAGATACTTATTGGTCAGATCATTGTAGGCATACTACCTTTAATACCTACCTTGATATAAATATACAAGCTCAAACTAAGCTAGATGAAGCGATTGAGAACTCATTCGAAAAATACCTAAGGATGAGAGAAGAGTTAAATATCAAAAAACCAATAAATCTAATGAGCTTTGGTACAATACTTACAAAATATATGAGAGCAAATAATGATTTTGATGACCTTGAAGTAAGTAATGAGATTAATGCTTGTTCTATTTACACCAAGGTTAGGGTCTTAAAAGATGGAGTTGAAATTCTTGAAGATTACTTATTGATGTTTAAAAATGAAACTCATAACCATCCAACAGAAATCGAGCCTTTCGGAGGAGCATCAACTTGCTTGGGTGGAGCTATTAGAGATCCACTTTCAGGTAGGGCCTATGTTTATCAAGCCATGAGATTGAGCGGAGCAGGAAATATTAAAGAACCTTACGAAAATACCCTTGAGGGGAAATTACCTCAAGCAAAGATTACTAAAGAAGCAGCTCTAGGTTATTCTTCCTATGGAAATCAGATAGGTCTTGCGACAGGTCTTGTCGATGAATTTTACCACCCAGGTTATACTGCGAAGAGAATGGAGTGTGGGGCAGTTATTGCGACAGCTCCAGTTAAAAATGTCAAAAGACTAGAACCTAAGGATGGAGATTTAGTAATTCTTCTGGGAGGAAGAACTGGAAGAGATGGAATTGGAGGGGCTACTGGTTCATCAAAAGCCCACAAGATAAGCTCAATCCACACAGAATCAGCCCAAGTTCAAAAAGGTAACGCTCCAGAAGAGAGAAAAATTCAAAGACTCTTTAGGAGGAATGAAGTTGCAAGGCTTATTAAAAAGTGTAATGACTTTGGAGCTGGTGGGGTAGCAGTTGCCATTGGAGAGCTCGCTGATGGAATTGATATATTCCTTGATAGGGTTCCATTAAAATATGAAGGACTCAAACCTTTTGAAATTGCAATTTCCGAATCTCAGGAAAGAATGGCAGTTATGATTGATAAAAAAGACCTAGAAGAATTTATGACCTATGCCAGGGAAGAAAATATCGAAGCCACAGTAGTTGCAAGGGTAACTTCCTCAAATTACATGACTTTATATTATGGAGATAAGATTGTTGGAAGCTTATCCTATGATTTCATAAATACGGATGGAGCAGAAAGATTTGCCAAAGTTTCTTATGTGAGTGAAAGTATTCCAGAACTTTTGGTTGAAAAAGATGATGACGCAAATAAGTTTTACGAGAAAATCAAAAGCTTAGATTCTTTAAGTAAGAAAAATCTAATAGAATTGTTTGACCCATCTATTGGTAGAAATACTGTATTGAATCCCTTAGGAGGGAACAAACTTCTAAATCCTGCTCAAGTAATGGTTGCGAGGATTCCAGTAGAAAAAGGAGTTTCTAAAACAGTATCACTGATGAGCTATGGTTTTGATCCAGCACTTTCATCATCTTGCCAGTATTTGGGAGGATATTATGCAGTTGTAGAATCACTAGCAAGACTTGTGGCGATAGGTTCTGACCTTAACAAAATTAGGCTATCCTTCCAGGAATTTTATGAATCAATGGATAATGATAAGGCTTGGTCAAAACCATTAAAGTCTCTACTTGGAGCTTTTGAGGTTTCATCATATTTCCAAACTCCACCTATTGGAGGTAAGGATAGTATGAGTGGCACTTTTGAAAATATAAAAGTCCCACCAACTCTTATATCTTTTGCAGTTACAACTGAAGATATTGAAAATATAATAACCAATGACCTCAAGGGTGAGGGAAAAATTGGCCTAATAAAAACTCCGTACAAGGAAGATGGAACCCTAGATCTTGGGAAGTTAAAGGATAATTTCTTAAAAATAAATAGAGAAATTCGTTCGGGAAATATAATTTCTGCAGTAGCCTTAAGCCGTAAGGGTCTACTTACAGATATCTACGAACAAGCTGTAGGTAATACTGGATTTAGGATAGATTATGATAATTTATATAATCCTATGTTTGGCTCTTTCGTAGTCGAGTATAAGGAAGATAGAGAATCTATAGAAAATATTGGAGAGTTTAGCCGAGAAATAATAGTAAATGGGCAGATTATTGACCAAGATACCTTATATAATTCCTATGTTCATGGTTTAGATGAAATATTCCAGGGATATGATGATATAAAGTTAGAAAAATTGAGTCCTAAAAAAGTTAGCAGAAGGTTAAAATCAAACAAACCTTGTTCAAAACCAAAGGTCCTAATTCTTCAAGCACCTGGAACAAATTGTGAAATAGATAGTGCTAATGCTTTTGAAAAAGCAGGAGCTAGAACTGAAATCTTGGTATTTAGAAATCAAAACCAAGAAGATATAGAACAATCTATTGATAGGCTAGAAAAATCCCTAGAAGACGCACAGATATTTATGATACCAGGGGGTTTTTCACTAGGAGATGAGCCAGATGGTTCAGCTAAGTTCTTAGCAAATATTTTGAGAAACGAAAAAGTAGCAAGGGCCATTGATGTCCTATTAAATAAGAATGATGGTCTAATATTAGGCATATGTAACGGCTTCCAAGCCTTGGTTAAGACTGGTCTTCTACCATATGGAAAGATAATAATTCCAAAAAAAGACGATCCAACTCTAACCTTTAATACTTCGAGCCGACACATAGCAACTTTTGTAAATACAAAAGCCCTAACTAATTCTAGTCCGTGGACTGTTGGAATTGACTTGAACAAAACATATAGGCTACCAATATCCCATGGCGAGGGAAGATTTATAGTTAATGAAGAAAAATTAAAAGAACTCCTTGACAATGATCAGATATTCTCAGTGTATGAATCATCTCCTAATGGATCTTGTTACAATATAGAAGGAATAATTTCTAAAGATGGCAAAATTTTAGGTAGGATGGCACATGCAGAAAGAGTTGATGACGATTTGTTCAAGAATGTTTACCATGTAGAAAGAGAAGCAATATTTGAAAATGCAGTAAATTATTTTAGAAAGGAAGTCCAATGAAATTTTTAGGAGAAGGATTAACATTTGATGATGTACTTTTAGTACCAGGACCGTCAGAGGTTTTGCCAAACGAGGTTGATACAACAACTTATTTGACCAAGAAGATTAAACTAAATATACCAATGATGTCAGCAGGCATGGATACAGTAACAGAGTCTCAGATGGCGATAGCTATGGCAAGACAAGGAGGAATAGGCATAATTCATAAAAATATGCCAATAGCTGAACAAGCTAGACAAGTTGATGTTGTTAAAAGGTCAGAACATGGCGTAATAACAGATCCATTCTATTTACATCCAGATAATATCCTCCAAGATGCCTTGGATATTATGGCAAATTACAGGATTTCAGGTGTGCCAATAGTAGATAAGGAAATGTACCTAAAGGGAATCTTAACCAATAGGGATGTGAGATTTGTAGAAAATCCTAAGACTTTGATTGACTCTATAATGACCAAGGAAGACTTGGTAGTTGGTAGGGAAGGTATAAAGATGGCTGAGGCTATCAAACTAATGGAGAAAGCTAAAATCGAGAAGCTTCCAATTGTAGATGATGATTATAAGCTAAAGGGTCTTATTACTATAAAAGATATTGAAAAATCAAGACAATATCCACAATCAGCAAGAGATTGTAATAATAGATTAGTTGTTGGTGCGGCTGTTGGAATTACAAATGATATGATGGAAAGAGTTGATGCATTAGTTTCTGCTAATGTAGATGTTATAACTCTTGATACTGCCCATGGCCATTCAAAAAATGTTCTAAAAGCTATCAGAAAAATCAAGGAAAAATACCCAGACCTCGACCTTATTGCAGGAAATGTAGCTACAGCTGATGCAACTCGTGATTTGATAGAGGCTGGTGTTGATGCCGTAAAGGTTGGTATAGGTCCAGGTTCAATATGTACCACAAGGGTTGTAACAGGTATAGGTGTACCACAAATTACAGCTATTATAGACTGCGTAAAGGAAGCTGAGAAATATGATATTCCAGTGATTGCCGATGGAGGTATCAAGTATTCTGGAGATATAACTAAGGCACTTGCTTGTGGAGCGAAAGTCATAATGGCAGGATCTCTGTTTGCAGGTACTGAGGAATCTCCAGGAGAAACTATAGTTTTCCAAGGTAGACAATATAAGGAATACAGGGGTATGGGTTCTCTTGCTGCTATGAAAGATGGTTCGGGAGATAGGTATTTTCAAACAAACACCAAAAAATATGTTCCAGAAGGAGTTGAAGGAAGGGTTGCCTACAAGGGACCAGTTAGTGAAGTTGTTTACCAATTACTAGGAGGTCTTAAATCAGGTATGGGCTATGTTGGAAGTAAAGACTTAAAGGAACTTTATGACAAGGCCAAGTTTATTAGAATTACTTCTGCATCTTTGATAGAAAATCACCCTCACAATATTACAATAACAAGAGAATCACCAAACTATTCTAAAAACTAGGAGGAAAAATGACAGACGTAAGAGTTATAATGGGTTCAGCCTCAGATGTAGAAATTGCCAAGAAAGTTACGGCTATCTTAAAGAAATTTGAAGTATCTTATGAAGTATCAGTAATTTCAGCTCACAGAGCTTTGGAATTATTGCAAGATACAATTCATAAGGATGATGCTAAAGTATATATAGGGATTGCAGGAATGGCAGCTCACTTGGCTGGTGTAATGGCAGGTATGACCATAAAACCAGTCATAGGAATCCCGGTAGGAGGAAGCAATACTTCTGGCCTTGATGCACTTTTGTCTATGGTGCAAATGCCTAAAGGTGTACCTGTAGCAACCGTCGCAATAAATGGAGGTGATAACGCAGCCTTACTAGCTATCCAAATTCTTGCTTTATCAGATGAAGTCTTAGTTGGTAAATTACAAGCTTACAAAAAAGAAATGCTTGATAAGGTACGAGAAGATAATGATAAACTAGAGGAAATATAATGGATAAGCTAACATACAAAGATGCTGGTGTTGATAAGGAAAAAGGCTACGAAGAAGTTGAACTGATTAAAAAGATTGTCAAGCAAACCCATGGCAAGGAGGTTCTCACAGGAATCGGAGGATTTGCTGGAGCTTTTAAACCTGACCTTACTGGGATTGCTGAGCCTGTAATTTTAAGCGGTACAGATGGGGTAGGAACAAAAATAAAACTTGCTATGGATATGGACAAGCACGATACAGTAGGGATTGATTGTGTAGCCATGTGTGTAAACGACATACTTTGCCAAGGTGGAAGTCCACTATTTTTCCTAGACTACATAGCAACAGGAAAATTAAATCCTAAAAAAATGGCCGCTCTTGTTGATGGAGTTTCCAAAGGATGTAAGCAAGCTGGTTGTGCTCTTATAGGAGGAGAAACTGCCGAGATGCCAGGCATCTATAAAGAAAATGATTACGACCTAGCAGGTTTTGCTGTTGGTCTTTGTGATAAGAAAAAATTAATTGATGGTTCAAAATTGAAAGAAGGTGATATCGCTATTGGTCTTTACTCATCAGGAGTTCATTCTAATGGATTTTCTCTAGTAAGGGCAAGCATGAATTTAGCAGGAATAAACTTGGACAATAAGTTTGATGATAAACAAACTATTGGACAAAAACTTCTAACACCTACTAAGATTTATGCACAAGAAATAAAATCGTTGTTAGAAAATCTAGAAATAAAAGCCATTTCCCATATAACAGGTGGAGGTCTTTATGAGAATGTGCCTAGGGTATTAAAAGATGACCTTGCCGTTGAATTTGATTTGACTAGGTTAAAACTTGACCCGATTTTTACAAAAATTCAAGAATGGGGCAACATCGAAACTGAGGAAATGTATCACACCTTTAACATGGGAGTTGGTATGGTGGTTTTTGTAAGCCAAGATGACGTCGAAACTTGTCTTGAAATATTAAATGGCGAGGCAGAAATTGTTGGAAGAGTAACTAAAGGTAATAAGGAAATTAAAATTAATTTATAAGGAGATAGCCATGGAAAAAGTATACACAGGAAAAACAAAAGATGTTTACAAATTAAATGATGAACAATATCTACTAAAATTCAAAGATGATGTAACAGGTAATAATGGAGTTTTTGATCCAGGTGCTAACAGTGTAGGTCTAACCATGGAAGGAGCTGGCCACCAAGCAGTTGCAATGACCAAATTTTTCTACGAAAAACTAAATGATAGAGGACTAACAACACATTTCATATCAGCAGACCTTAACAAAAATGAAGCTATTGTAAAAAAAGCTGAAGTTTTCGGACAAGGAGTCGAAGTAATCGTAAGATACTATGCAGTAGGATCCTTTATCAGAAGATATGGTAGATATATTGAATCTGGAACAAAAATCAAACCATATGTTGAGATAACCTTAAAAGATGATGAGAGAGAAGATCCACTAATAACAAAAGACGCCCTTGCTCTTCTAAATATAATGACCGAAGAAGAGTATGAACAATTAAAGGCTTTAGCTTTAGATATTGGTGAGATTGTCAAAGAGGAACTTGCTAAGAAAGGATTAGACCTATACGATATCAAATTTGAATTTGGTAGAATAGAAGGCGGAAAAGTCGCTTTAATAGATGAAATCTCAGGCGGAAATATGAGAGCCTATAAGGATGGTAAATATATAGAACCACTTGAACTAGAAAAAATAATGTTGGGTTAGAAATAAATTAGGAAGCTTTAGATCCTAACTGAGCTATATTATTTTGGAAATAGAAGGTAGATTAGTTCTGCATTATAGTAAAAATAATTGAAATCCTAAGTCTTTTGTGGTATTATAACAAGGTACGAAGCGGAGGTGTCTATATGGTAAATTTCTTAGCGATTGTACTTGTTATTGCCTCAATTATAATAATAGGAGCAGTAACACTACAAGATCCTAAAACAGAAGGTCTAGGTGCTCTATCAGGAACACAAACAAACGTGTTTGGTAGAAGTGCTCACAGATCAAAAAATGAAATGCTAGATAAAGTTGCTATTGCAGGAGGAATACTTCTTTTTATTGGAAGCATAATCATGGTAGCAATTAACTAAGAAGGGGTAAGCTATATAATATAGCTTAGCCTTTTTTTATTATAGACAAGAGGAGTTTTGATGAACTTAAAAGAACTTATATTAAATTTAGTATATGATCCTTCTTATATACCGATGACCATTAAGGAATTGGAGGCTTATCTTGATGTGGATAAGTACACAAGAAAAGCTGTAGAAGCCCTACTAAAAGACTTAGAAAAAGATAATAAAATTCGAATTTCAAATAAAAAACGCATCATGCCCCTTAGTGAAGAAGAACTTTCCCTAATAGGAAAAATTTCCATTGCCCAAGGAGGGTATGGTTTTTTCATATCAGATAATGAAGATTTTCCTGATGTATTTATAAAGAGAGATAATCTTTTTAATGCTCATAACAGTGATAGAGTGAAGATTGATATTATAAGACAAAAAGAAGGTGGCAAGAATGCTGAAGGAAGAGTAAGAGAAATTATTGAAAGGGCAAATGAAGAAGTAATAGGCATCTACCAAAAAAACAAGGGTTTTGGTTTTGTTATTCCAGATAGCAAGAATTTTGGAAATGATATATTTATAGAAGATAAGTATGCAAAAAAAGCCAAGAATAAGGATAAGGTCGTAGTTGAAATTATCAACTACCCTAAAAAGGGCAAGCCAGAAGGTAGGATTACGGAAATAATTGGAAACAAGAACGATAAAAATATTGATATCCTTTCCTTAGTAAGATCCCACAATATACCAAACGAGTTTTCTAAAGAAACGAAGAAGGAAGTTTTATATGTAAAAGATACGGTTTCAGGTTTAGAACTTGATGGAAGAATGGATCTAAGAGACTTGTTTACAGTTACTATAGATGGTAGGGATTCAAAAGACTTTGATGATGCGATTTCTATAGAAAAAAATGGCGATAACTATGATTTGTACGTTCACATTGCCGATGTTGCCCACTATGTAAAAAAGGGCACAGCTATTGATGATGATGCCTATGAAAGAGGTAACTCAACTTACCTATTTAATCTTGTTATTCCAATGCTACCAGAAGAACTATCAAATGGAATTTGTTCCCTTAATCCCAAGGAGGATAGACTTTGCCTAAGTCTTAAAATAACTATTAACAAAAAAGGAAAAGTTATTGCCAATGATTTTTATGAGTCAGTTATTAATTCTAACTACAGATTAGTATATGATGATGTAAATGTTTTTTTAGATGATGGCGATGGGGAAGTTTATGCTGATGATTTGTTAAAAGAAAAGCTTTTAGAATTTAATGACCTTAGAGAAATCCTAAGCCAGAAGAGGCATACAAGAGGTTCAATCGACTTCAACTTTTCTGAAAGTCAAATAGATGTGGCAGATGATGGAAAAGTTTTAAATATTTCTAACCTATATAGGGGGTCAGGAAACAAAATGATTGAAGAGTTTATGCTATGTGCAAATGAGTGTGTGGCGAGTCTTTTTGCTTATATGGACTATCCTTTCATCTATAGAGTCCACGAAAAACCTAGTCAAGAAAAAATTGAATCCTTTAAGAGAGCCCTAGCGGCTATTGGAATTACAATAAGAGGTAGTGAGTTACATTCCAAAGATTTTCAGCATATTTTGGAAGAAGTTGAGGGAAAAGAAATGGAGTCTGTGATTAATTTATTGATGCTTAGAACTATGCAAAAGGCTAAGTATTCTGAGCATAGGGATATACATTTTGGCTTATCAACAGAATTTTACACTCACTTCACTTCTCCAATAAGAAGATATCCAGATCTAATAGTCCATAGACTCTTAAAAAAATACCTTCACAATAAACTTACAAGTATAAATCAGACAAGCCTTGAGAAAATCCTAGAAAAAAATGCTGATCACCTTTCAATGACCGAAAGAAGGAGTGAGGATTGTGAAAGAGATGTGGAAGATTTATTAAAGTGTAAGTACATGAGAAGATTTGTTGGGGATGATTTTTTTGGGATAATTTCATCAATAACTGATTTTGGAATTTTTATTGAGCTTGAAAATACGGTTGAGGGTTTATTTATGTATAAATTTTCTGAAGATAGGTACGATTATATTGAAGAGACCATGAAAGCTTTCAATTCGACTAAAAAGATTTTTTATTCTATAGGAGATAGGGTAAAAATAAGAGTAAGAAACGTCGACCTTTACCAAAGAAATATAGATTTTGATATGGAGGTAGAAGATGAAACTATTAGCTAACAATAAAAAAGCCTACCATGATTATTTCATAGAAGAGAAATACGAGGCTGGGTTATCCCTTTTAGGCAGTGAAGTAAAATCAATAAAAAAAGGAAAAGTATCCATTAAAGAATCTTTTATTTCTGATAGAAATGGAGAGATGTTTATCTATGGTATGCATGTAACACCCTATGAGCAAGCCTACGATAAGGATATAGATCCAACAAGAACTAGAAGGCTTTTACTTCATAAAAAAGAGATTAATAAGTTAATTGGAGTAAAAACTCAAGCTGGATATACAATAGTTCCCTTAAGGGTTTATGAAAGAGATGGTCTTGTTAAATTAGAACTCGCCCTTGCCAAGGGGAAAAAGCAATATGATAAGAGAGAATCAATAAAGGCAAAGGAAGATAAGAGAAAAATTGACAGAGCCTTAAAAAATCACAGATAGGAATAATGATGACAGAATTAAAGGTAAAACTTCTGAATTATACTCGAAATGGCGAAGAGACGATAGCTCAAGCAGGCAAGCTGTGTTATTCGCCTGTTGGAGTTGATGAAATAGCTCAAAAACAAGACGAAGAATCTATAGCAAGGTATGTTAAAATGCTTGCGGATTTGGGACACTTATCTCCCATCGAACATATTTCCTTTACTTTTGCTGTCGAGGGAGTTTCACGAGTCTTGACCCACCAGCTTGTTCGTCATAGACTTGCTTCCTACTCTCAGCAATCTCAAAGATATGTTAAGCTTGACCAATTCGAATACATAATTCCTAAAGAGATAGAAAAGGATGAAGAAGCCAAGAAAATTTTCCAAAATCATATGCAGGCATGCCAAAAAGCCTATGATGAGCTTGTGGAAATTTTGCAAGCAAAACATTACGAGGCCTTTATCAAGGAAGGTTTAGAGGAAAAATCTGCTAGGAGGTCTGCATCAAAAAAAGCTATCGAGGATGCTAGATATGCTTTTCCTAATGCTTGTGAAACAAAAATTGTCTTTACAATGAATGCTCGAACCTTACTTCACTTTTTTGCAGTTAGAAGTTGTTTGAGAGCTCAGTGGGAGATTAGAGATATGTCAGATCAGATGATAAGACTTGTTAAAGATATTTACCCAAATCTTTTCTTAAAGGCAGGCCCATCTTGTATTGGTGGATCTTGTCCTGAGGGGAAGATGACTTGTGGAAAGATTAAACAAGTCCGAGAGAGATTTAGTAACATGTAGAAAAAAGTTAGGAGATTCCTATGGCCTATATACAATTAAACAATTTAAGAAAAGAGTTTAAATCAGGAGATAGTAAAATTGTAGCCAATGATGATATAAATTTCTCCTTAGAAAAGGGAAGGCTTTTGATAATAGTTGGAGCAAGCGGAGCAGGAAAGACAACTCTCTTAAATCTTCTTGGGGGGATGGATAAGGCTACAAGTGGGGAAATACTTATAGATGGTAAAAACTTGACTTGCCTTAATGATAGACAACTCACTGAATATAGGAGAAATGATGTAGGCTTTGTTTTCCAACACTATAATTTGATTCCAAATCTTACAGCTCTTGAAAATGTTGAAATGGCATCAGAAATTTCAAAAAATCCCCTAGACCCAACAGAAATATTAAAAGAAGTCGGTCTAAGTCATAGGCTGGGAAATTTCCCAGCCCAACTTTCTGGAGGAGAACAACAGAGAGTAGCTATAGCAAGAGCTCTTGCCAAAAATCCCAAACTTTTGTTGTGTGATGAGCCAACTGGAGCCTTAGATTATGAAACAGGAAAAACAATCCTAAAACTCTTAGAAAAAGCTTGCCATCAAATGGAGGCAACTGTTGTCATTATTACCCATAATTCACTTATTAAACCTATGGCTGATCAAGTGATTGAAATTCGAGATGGAAGAATTGTTGAAGATTATATAAATGAAAGTCCTGTTTCTGTAGATGAGATAGAGTGGTAGTATGAATAAGACTTACATTAAAAGTATCCTAAGGGATATCAAAAAAACTAAGGGCAAGGTTTTTTCTATTATGGTCATGGTAGGTCTTGCTACTATGGTAGTAGTGGGTCTTTACCTATCAGGACCTAGCATGAGAAAAAGTCTAAACAACAGCTTGGTGGCATATAAACACCCAGATCTAATAGTTAGGTCAACTTATGGCTTAGACTATGAGGATGAGAGTCTACTTAAAACAGATAAAGAAATAGAACAAATCAACTTCATAAAGGCTATTGATTTAAGGGATAAGGATAAAATTATTAGGCTAAAAGAATACGATCCAAACCTTCCTAAACTAATCATAACTGAGGGCTCTTTACCTAAAAATCCAGATGAGTTAATCCTAGATTATAAATTAAAGGAGCATTATAAGCTTGGAGATAAAATCGATTTTTCATATATAAATTCAGACCAAAAAAAAGATTTTAAGATGAAAAGGTTAGCTTATAGGGTGGTTGGTTTTTTCAAGTCTTCTGATTATTTTATGGAAGATATGAAAGAGATATCACCTATAGGCAAAAGTGAATTATCAGGATTTGCCTACACTTTAGGAGAAAACTTTGCCTATGATAAATACCATGAGGCAAATATAGTTTATAAAAATTTCTCATCCCTAGATAGAACTTCATTAGCGTATCTTGACAAGGTTAAAGGAAAGAAAGATATCTTAGAAGATAAAATAAAAAATAGACCTTCTGAAGTAATAAAGAAAATTAAAGATGATGCTGGTAAAAAGATAGATAATGCCCAAAATAAGTTAGATAAGGGCATAAGAGATTTAGAAGATAACGAGAAAAAAATCAAAGATAGTGAAGTTTTATTGAGAGATGGTTTTAAAAAGTATCAAGACAGTAAAAACACTTATGAAACCATGATTGCCAAGGGACAAAGAGATTTGGAAAAAGCAAAGGTTAACTTGGATGAGGGAAGGTCTAAGTTAGAAGATGCTAAAAAAGCTTATCAAATCAATAAAAAAGACTTTGATAATAAAATTACAAGAGCTGATTATGAACTTGCAAGTAAGGAAAGCGACCTAAATCTTGGTTTTGCTAAGCTTGATAAACCTCAGAAAGAATTAAGCGATGGTTATGCTAAATTAAAGGAAAACTATGACAATTCCATAGCAAAGCTTGATGAGGCTATGGCAAGTATAAGTATAGACGAGGCGAACCTTTTGTCAAAAAAGTCTGAACTTGACCAACTAAAAAGTCAAGAAGAAAGTGAAGAAAATAAAGATAAAATTCAGAAATTAGAAGCTGATATATCATATTTGGAAGAAATCATATCTAAGTCTAAAAACCAGTATGAAACTAACAAAAGTAACTTAGACCAAAAATATAACGAAGAAAAATACAAACTTGACCAAGCTTTAGGAGAGATAAGGGCTAAAGAAGATGGACTAATTAAAGCGAAAAATCAGCTTGCCCTAGCAAAAGAAGATTTTAATAAGGAAAAATCAGCTGGAGAGGCCAAGCTTTTTAAGGCAAAAGATGAAATATCAGCCAACGAGAAAAAACTAAGAGATGGTGAAAAATCCTACAAAGATGGTCTGCAAAACCTAGAGATTCAAAAAGAAAATGGTAGGAAAAAATTAGAAGAAGCCTATAGAAATCTTCTTGATAAGGAAGAAGAATTAAACAAGGCTAAGAAAAAAATTGCTGAAGAAAAAGCTAAGGCAGATAAGGATATAAATAAAGCTAGAGGAGATATTAAAGAATCTAAGGAAGCTCTTCTAAGCTTAGTTGACCCAGAATATAAAGTTGAAAGTATCCTTGATAATAAAGGGATAGATACCTACTATAAAAATTCTTTGAATATGGATAAACTATCAAAGGTATTTCCAGCCTTTTTCTACCTTGTTGCTATGCTTGTAACTTTGACGACTATGAAAAGGTATATAGAGGAGCAAAGAGCTATAAATGGAACCTTAAAATCCTTGGGATATTCAGATAAGGACATAGCAAAGAGATTTTATATCTATGGTCTAGGGCCAACGCTTTGTGGAGCCGTTATAGGAGCGATTTTAGGTAGGTTTGCAATACTTCCAGTTATATTTAAGGCCTATTCAACAGGATTTGGTGTTGGAGAAATGGCTATTTCAAAAAGTCTTGTAACTATGGCTCTTGCTATTGTAGTTTCAACTTTCCTTATTGCTCTAACAGTTAGAATAAGTTCAAGTGAAACCGTAAAAGAAGCTCCAGCAAATCTTCTTAGGAGGAAAACTCCAGATTCAGGAACAAAGATTTTCCTAGAAAGAATAAGACCTATCTGGAAAAGTCTATCCTTTATGCAAAAAATAACTGCTAGAAATCTTTTCAGGTATAAGTCAAGGATGTTTATGACTATCTTTGGAGTTGGTGGGTGTACGGCCCTCTTATTCTTTGGTTTTGCAATGATTGATGCCATCAAGGATACATCAAAAATCCAACAAGAAGAAATCTTTCACTACGAGTCTGTTTCAATTGTGAACACTTCAAGTAAGAAAGAAGATATAAAAACCTACGAAAGAGAACTAGCAAGGTATGAAAATCTTCCTGTTTATAATAAACGAGCAAAACTGAAAAATGGAAAGGAAAGTTTGGACTTATCTATAATAATTCCAGAAGACGATAATAAATTAAAAGATTTTGTAAACCTTAGGGATTTAGATAATAATTCTTTTAGCTTATCCGATAAAAAAGTTGTCTTAACAGAAAATATTGCCAAAAAATTAGGCTTCAGAGCTAATGATACGATTGATGTTGACCTTGATGGAGATAAGGTTAAGTTAAAAGTTGGGGCGATTAGTGAAAATTATATTGGAGACTATTTATATATTTCAAATGACTACTATAAGGAGAAAATTAAGGATAAACTTAACTTAAACTCTAGTCTAATAAAGGGTAATCCACAAAAAATCAAAGAAAGCCTAGATGATAAGAAGGCGGTTGATGCAGTTATAAATAAAACAGGGGCCTACGAGTCAATGGATGCTCTTCTTTCAAATTTAAACCTTGTAATCAGTGTGATAACTTTCATCTCATCAGCCCTTGCCATAGTGGTATTATATAATATTACCAGCATCAACGTAGGAGAGAGGAAAAGGGAACTTGCAACTGTCAAGGTACTAGGATTTTTTCCTAAGGAAGTAACATCATATATTTATAGGGAAATATTTATCCTCACAATTCTAGGAATATTTGCAGGCTATATCTTAGGATATGTAATGTTTAGGTATATTCTTGATGTGGTAGCTCCTGCTGAGATTATGCTTGCTTACAGGACACATCCAATATCCTATATAATATCAGGAACAATAACTCTCCTAATATCTCTTGTGATTTTGATATTTGTTCATAAAGATTTAAAGAAAATTGATATGGCAGAAGCAATGAGTTCTGGAGAATAAAAAGTAGTTCTTTAGGAGCTACTTTTTGTTTGTTAACTTTTTTAAGTTAGTATTTTCAGATAGAAATAAGGATAAACACTGTTATAATAATAAGTGAGGTGTTTATGAAAATTATTTTAGTAAGACATGGACAAACGCAAGCAAATATTGATTGGAAGTATTCAACTTTAGATACAAGTCTTGCAGAAAGTGGTCTTTATATATTAGATAAAACTAAAAAACTTCTAGCGGATTATAAGATTGATGAAGTTTATACATCTAAGCTTGTAAGAAGTCAAGAAACGGCTCAAAGACTAGGATTTTCGCAATTTATCCCTGATGAAAGGCTTAACGAAATGAATTTTGGACTTTTTAGGGGTCGAGGAATCGATGAAGTAAGGGAAAATGAGAAAGAATTTTTTAAAAAAGAGATGGAAAATTATTTTGAAATAACTTATCCAGATGGGGAATCCAGAATTGATGTAATCAGAAGAACTGGTGATTTTTTGGATGAACTTTCCCAAAAGAAAGACAAGACAATCCTATGTATTTCTCATGGCATAGCTATTAGGTCTTGCCTATTTTGGATACTCAAAGACCTTGCCAATTGGGGGAGTTTTTGGATAGACAATGGCTCTCTTACTGTTTTTGATGTTAAAGATGGAAAAAAACTTATAGAAAGTGTAAACAAGATATGAAATTTATCCACTTGGCAGATGCTCATTTATCAGATACTTTTAATTTTGATAGAAATATTTCAGCTAAGATTAGGAAGGCATCTTGGATGAATTTTGAAAAAGCTTTAAGGGATAATAGAGATGTTGATTTTGCTTTGATTGCTGGAGACTTATTTGAAAGATCATATTTTTCATCTAATGATTTCTCAAGGCTTTTTAAGATTATAAAAAATTTCGGTAAAGATGTTTACTATGCTTCAGGAAACCACGATTATTTTGATGAATTCAATTCTTTATTTTTAAAAGAAGCACCGGATAATTTTCATATTTTCGGCTCTAAAGAATTAGAAATGTTTGAAAAAAACAGGTTGAGAGTATACGGAATTTCTTATGAGGATAGGGTCTTTAAAAAGAAGGTAAACCTAAATATCAATCTTGATGATGAGTTTTTTAATATTTTGCTAATACATGGGGATGTTGATAGACCTACATCTAATTACTTTAACCTCTGTCTCTTATACACATCTCCGAGCCCACGAGCCTATTGCGCTCATCTCGT
>NZ_CAMXYR010000026.1 GCF_947253225.1 uncultured Anaerococcus sp.
CCAAGTACACTGATAAGCTAAAAGAGCTTTTCAAAGACCACCCAGAGTTTCTTGAGCCAGCCTTTAGGCAAAAGGAAATGCTCAACAACTTCATCGACAAGGGTCTATCTGACCTTTCTGTAACAAGAAATTCCTTTGATTGGGGAGTCGATGTGCCTTTTGATAATGAACACGTTGTCTATGTCTGGATAGATGCCCTATCATGCTATCTTTCTGCTATAGGTTATGGGGACGATAAGGAAAAATTTGAGAAATATTGGCCAGCAGGAGTCCACTTGATTGGTAAGGATATAGTGAGATTTCACACTATAATCTGGCCTGCCCTCTTGATGGCTCTTGACCTTCCTCTACCAGAAAAGGTCTTTGCCCATGGTTGGATCCTCTTTGACAATGACAAGATGAGTAAGTCTAAGGGAAATATCATGTATCCAGAACCTTTGGTTGACCTTTATGGAGTAGATGCTCTTAAATTTTTCATGCTTCGTGAGTTTAATTTCGGCTCTGACGGCAACTTCTCAGCCAAGAAATTTATGGAAAGATATAACTCAGACCTTGTAAATGACCTAGGCAACCTCGTATCAAGAACCACTTCTATGATTGATAAATACAATGATGGCGTGGTTAGAAAAGGCTCAGTAGCTGATAAGTATGACGATGAGCTAATGGCCCTTTCTGGAGAAACTTATACTACCTTCAACAAGCTAATGGATGAGTTTAACTTCAACGCTGCAATTGAAGCTATATGGACCCTTATCCGTCGTGCCAACAAGTATGTAGACGAAACTGAGCCATGGATTTTGGGTCGTGATGAGAAAAACGCCCAAAGACTTGATAGGGTCTTATACAACCTTGCCGAGACAATCAGGATTGTTGCCCAATTAATCGAGCCAGTCATGAAAAATACTACAAGGGAAATCTTAGAAAAAATCGGCACCTCCAACAAGGGCTTTGAGTCAGCAGGAAAGTTTGGCCTTCTTGAAGAAGGAGCGAAAGTTACTAAGGGCAAAAACCTCTTCGATAGGCTTGAAATCGACAAGGAACTTGTAAGGCTACACGAGGCTAACGGTGCTTTGATTGAACAAAGACTCAATAAGGACAAAAAAGAAGTAAAGAAGGAAGAAAATTATATAGCCTTTGAGGACTTCACAAAAGTTGACCTAGTTGTTGGAAAAATCATCGAAGCTAACCTTCACCCAGATGCAGACAAGCTTTTGGTATTCAAAGTAGATATTGGCGAACAGAAGCCAAGAACCATAGTTTCAGGTATCAAAAAATGGTATGCTCCAGAAGAGCTTCTAGGAAAAAATGTTATCGTCGTAAGAAATCTTGCTCCAAGAAAGATGCGTGGCATAGAAAGTGAGGGCATGCTCCTTGCCGCAGACTTTGACGATGAGCTTAGCCTCCTATCAACCCTAGCTGATATGAAACCAGGAGCTAAGGTAAGCTAATGGCTCTAATCGATACCCACGCCCATCTCACAGATGAGGCTTTTGCATCCGACAGGCTCTTTATCATTAAGGACCTGTCGAATTTTAATGTTAAAGCAGTAATAAATCCAGGCTGTAACGTCTACGATTCAAAGTTTGCAGTAGACCTTGCCCAAGAGTATGAAAACTTCTATGCCCAAGTCGGTATCCACCCAGAAGAAGTGGAAAAGATGGGGAAAGATGACCTAAAAATCATAGAGGATCTTGCCCGAAATCCCAAGGTTGTCGCCATAGGCGAGATAGGACTTGACTATTATTGGAGGGATGACAACAAGGATAGGCAAAAGGAAATTTTCATAAAGCAGCTTGACCTTGCCAGAAGGCTTAACAAAGCTGTAGTAATTCACACAAGGGAAGTTGGCAATGACGCCTATGAAATTTTGAAAGAATACTCAGATCTAAAGGTTCAAATTCACTGCTTCCAAGAAGATACAGAAATGCTTAAAAAATACATGAACCTAGGTTTTTATATCTCAATTGGAGGAGTCGTAACATTTTCTACAGGAGAAAATGAAAAGCGTGCCGCAAGCCTCGTCCCACTAGATAGGTTAATGCTTGAAACAGACAGTCCCTACCTTACTCCAGAGCCTTACAGGGGATTAAGGAATGACCCCCGCAAAATAATCGAAGTAGCTAGGGAGATTGCCAAGCTTAGGGGCATGAAATTAAAGAAATTAGAAAAAAGAACTAGCAAGAATGCAGAGGAATTTTTCGGCTTATGATAAAAGAAACAATAGTAGTAGAAGGAAAAGACGATATAACTAACGTCAAAAGAGCCATAGATTGTGAAATGATTGCCACAAATGGCCTAAGCTTTGGGATGGACCTTATTGAAAGACTCAAGGTTATCAATGCCAAGTGTGGGATAATTATCCTAACTGACCCAGACTATGCAGGCAAGAAAATCAGGGCAAGAATTGCAAAGCATATCCCAACAGCCAAACACGCCTACATAGATAGGAAAAAGGCTATCAAGAAAAACGACCTAGGGGTTGAAAATGCTGAGCCTGATGTGATTATTGAGGCCTTGAAAAAAGCAAAGGCTGTAAATGTTATGAGGAAGGAAGAATTTACTATGGCAGATATGGTCAAAAGCGGTCTTAGCCTAGGAAGTGATGCAAGAAAAAAAAGAGCTAAAGTCGGAGACCTTCTGGGCATCGGTTACTACAACACCAAACAGTTTCTCTCCAAGCTCAACTCCTTCGGCATAAGTCGTGAAGAATTTGAAAGGGCATTAGAAAAATTATGAAAAAATTATACTCACCCAAAGTTGTAAAGGATATAATAGATTTCTATAACTTTAGATTCTCCAAATCGCTCGGACAAAATTTCTTGGTAGACAAGAACTTCGTCGAAAAAATAGTAGAAAGAGCTGATGTTAAAGATAGTAATGTCCTAGAAATCGGCCCAGGAATTGGAACAATCACCTATGAGATGGCAAAATCAGCCAAGAAAGTCGTAGCTATAGAAATTGACAGCTCCCTTCTTCCAATCATAGAAGAAAATATGGAAGAATTTGAAAACTTTAAGCTAATCCATGAGGATATCCTAAAGGCAGACCTAGAAAAAATCGTCTCAGAAGAATTTAATGGCGAAGAATTTTCAGTCGTTTCAAACCTTCCCTACTATATAACAACTCCAATTATAGAAAAACTTGTTACAAGCAAGCTTCCGTGTAGGGATATGACCATCATGGTTCAAAAAGAAGTTGCTGATAGGATGCTTGCCACAGAAAAGGATAAGGAATATTCTTCCCTATCAGTTTTCGTAAAATACTACTCTGATGCAAAAAAAGTAACCAATGTCCCTAAATCTGTCTTTATGCCCCAACCTAAAATCGACTCAACCGTCCTAAAGCTTAGCCTTAGAAAATACACTGACCAAGTCGATGAAAAAGCCCTCTTTGACCTAATTCACGCAGGATTTAATAAGAGAAGGAAGACAATTCTAAACTCTCTAGCAGATGCGGTAGAAAAAGATAAACTCAGATTAGCCTTTGAAAAATTGGGTATAAAAGATAACCTAAGGGCAGAAAACTTGTCCTTGGATGATTTTATAAATTTAACAAAAACAATAAAGACCCTATAAGATTGGGTATATATAAAATGAATGGAGGAGAATATGGCAGATATTAAAATTTATACATCAAACACTTGTGTTTTCTGCAAGGCAGCAAAACAATATTTCCACGACAAGGGAATCGAATTTGAAGAATTGAACGTTGATAAAGACAAGGATGCAGTAGACTATCTAGTAAGCAAGGGCTACAGGGGAGTTCCTGTTATAAATATCGACGGAGAAGACATAGTAGGCTTCGACAAGGAAGCAATCGAGGCAAAACTTAATAAGTAAGATGGAGCAAGGCTGGAAACAGCTTTGTTTTTTTTATGCCCAAATCTATTTTTTAGTATTTCTAATTATAGTCTTAAATACACCTATAAGAAATATCTGTCAAACTCAGAAAATAAGGTCTTACTAGAATTTCCATAAGCTCTTTGCTTTGATTTTCTATAATGATTTTAAGCTTAATAATGGTAAAATACATACTTAGAGATATATAAAAGATTTTTATTTGAAAGGAAGAAATATTTTGTTGAAATTTGAAGAGATATTAGAAATAATAGATTGGCTATCATATGAGAAAAATAATGATAGACAGATAGTTGAGGTTACAAACAATTCCAAGGATGTTGGGGATGGATATGCTTTTGTTGCTGTTAAGGGAAATATAAGTGATGGCCATGCTTATATAGATTCTGCTATCGAAAAGGGAGCTATCCTTGTGGTTCATACAGAAGATATTGCCTACAGAGAAGGCATTTCTTATATAAAGGTGGAAGATGCTAGGAAGGCTCTTGCCCAAATCTCTAATAAGCTTGTTGGTTATCCATCAGAGAAGATGACTGTGGTAAGTGTTACTGGCTCAAATGGTAAGACTACAACTTCAAGGTTAGTTTATTTCTTGATGGATGAAATCTATGGCAAGGCAGCAAATATCGGGACAGACCTCGCCCTAATTGGAGGTAAGGAGTATAGGACTTCTAACACTACACCAGTTATAACCGAGGTCAACAAACTTATGAAAATATGTGTTGATGAGGGGATGAAGTATTTGTCTTTGGAAACTTCAAGCCACGGTCTTGACCAAAAGAGAATTTATGGGGTGGATATCGACTATGGAATTTTCACCAATCTTTCCAGAGAACACTTGGACTACCACAAGACTATGGACAATTATTTTAAAGCCAAGATGATTCTCTTTAACCAAGCCAAGCATACAGTGGCAAATATTGACGACCCTTATGGACGTAAGGCTAAGGAGCTTTTCCCAAATACGATAACCTATGCTATTGACAATCCAGATGCTGATTATAGAGCGGAAAATGTTGTGAAAAAAGATGGCAAAATCACTTACGAAGTTAGGGGAGTGAAGTTTAGCCTAAATACTATAGCTGATTATGAAGTTTACAATACTCTTGCAGCAACCAGTACCCTTAATGCTATGGGAGCAAGTCTTGATGAGATATCAAAGGCTATGGATAAGTTCAAGGGGGTAAAATCAAGGTTTGAATATATCAAAAATGACCTTGGAATCAATATAGTTATCGACTTTGCCCACACGCCAGTTGCCTTTGACTTACTCTTTAAATCTGTTCCAGAGGGCTGTAAGACTTATGCAGTTTTTGGCGTTAATGGAGATAGGAACAAGGAATTTAGGGTATCTACTGGAAAAGCCTGTGCCATCAACAAGGTTTTTGCAGTTTTGACCACAGATGATCCTAAATTTGACACTCTGGAGAATGTTAATAGGGATGTCAAAGAAGGTATTAATGCAGAAAATGGAGAATATGTAGAAATAAATAACAGGAAAAAAGCTATCGAATATGCAGTAACTCATGCAAAAGCTGGCGATTATATCTTCCTTTTAGGCAAGGGCGAGGAGAACTTCCTAAAACTAAAGGGCAACGAGAAAACTTACTACAGTGAGAGGGAGACTCTAACAGAAGTCCTAGAAAGTCTATGAAAGTCTTTGTCCTAGGGGCAGGGGTGGCTGGCCTTGCCTTTGCATCTTTTGCAGAGGGTCTTGACCTTACTGTGATTGACTCCAACGACTTTGCTGGAAGGAAACTTCTTGCTACGGGAAATGGCAGGTGCAATTTTACTAACAAGAATTTTTCCTATGCTTATTACCAATCATCCGACCCAGACTTTTTCAAGAAGGCCTTGGATGGCTTCACCAATGAGGACTTGATAGATTATTTCCACCAACTAGGGATAGCCACTACAAGCCTTCCTTCGGGAAGGTGCTATCCATTAACCATGTCGGCAAAGTCTGTCAGGGATGTGCTCTACTTAAAGGCTAGGGAAAATGCTAAGTTTATCTTTAATGAAAAGATTATAGATATAGACCTAGACAAAGGGCTCTTGATCGGGCAAAATAACAAGTACAAGTACGATATCCTAGTCCTCGCAGGAGGGGGAATAACCCTCAAAAATTCGGGTTCAGATGGAAGTATTTATAAAATACTTGAAAAATTTCATCCAATAAGTAAAATTTCTTACGGAATAACTAACTACAAGACTCAGGAAAAGCTATCAAAAAAGGCCAAGGGGTGCAAGGTTAGTGGCAAGCTTTCCCTCTACATAGACGGTAGGCTTAGGAAAGATTCAACCGATGATATAATCTTCCAAGCCTACGGGCTAACGGGAACAGCTGTTTTTGACCTATCAAATGAGATTAGCCTAGCCCTTATGGCAGGAAAAAAGCCAGAAGTGAGGGTGGATTTCTTGCCTAGCTATGGCCAAGAGGAGCTAGGGACTAAGATTAAGACCTTGGCAGGAAGATACCCCCAAAGACTTATTGGCCAAATCCTTCTAGGTCTTGTAAATGAGAGGCTTATAGGAGATATCCTCAAAAAAGCTAGGATTGATGAAAGTCTTTTTGCCAAAGACCTAAGCGAAAGGGATATGGATATGCTCGTAAAAATCCTTAAACAGATGACCTTTCACATAAGGGACATCTATGATAGGCAAAACGCTCAAGTGAGCCTAGGTGGTTTTTCTACCAAGTACATCGACAAGCAAACAATGGCATCCAAAATCTACAAGAATCTCTACTTTTGTGGTGAAATCATGGATGTATCTGGTTCTTGTGGAGGGTACAATATACAGTGGGCCTTTTCCTCAGCGAAAGCCGCTTCAGATACAATAAGGAGTATGAATGTTCAAAATAAATAGAAAATTAAAAGAAATGAAAGATAATGGAGAAAGCATCAAGCTTGCCATAATCGGTTGTGGCAAGATGGGTGGTTCTTTGATTAGCCAATTGTCAAAGATGGATGCTATGGAAGTAAAGCTTGTAGTAAATAGGACTCCAAGAAAAGCCATCAAAGCCCTTGTGAATGCAGGAATTTCCGAAGATAAAATTATCTTTACAGACGACTACAACGAAGGCTATGAAGTTTTAGAAAAAGGCTATGTTTGTGTATCAACAAACTATCGCCTTGCCTATAAGCTCATGCAAATAAATGCTGTTGTAGACTGTACTGGAGATCCTCCATTTGGAGCTGTTATCGCTAGAAAAACTATCCAATACCACAAGCACATGATTACCTTCAATGTAGAATGTGATGCAGTTGTAGGCCCTGTCCTTCACGACATGGCAAAAAAAGCAGGAGTTGTCTATACGGGCATCCTTGGAGATGAGCCAGGAGCTATAATCGACCTTGTGGAATACGCCTACGGTATGGGACTAGAAGTCCTTGTTGCAGCCAAGGGTAAAAATAACCCACTCGATAACGACGCAACCCCAGAATCCCTCGCCGACTTGGCAAAGGCAAAGGGTCTATCAGCAAAAATGCTAACAAGCTTTATCGATGGAACAAACACCATGCTTGAGCTAAACTCTGCAGCCAACGCCCTAGGATTTTTGCCAGACACCCTAGGTTGCCACGGGATTGCCACAAGCCCTGAAACAGCAGTTGATGACTTTAGACTAAAGGCTGATGGAGGAAAACTATCAAGATATGGGGTAGTGGAATTTTCAAGAGGCATGGCACCAGGAGTATTCATAATCGTAACAAGCGATCAAGAAGATGTAAGAGACTTGATGAAGTTCCTAGGCTTTGGAGATGGACCAAACTACTTAATGTATAGACCTTACCACCTCACAAGCCTTGAAACACCAATCACCATCTACAAGGCAGTAGTAGAAAATGAATCAACCATAGTCCCTCTCCATGGTCAAGTTGCAGACACAGTAACAATCGCCAAAAGAGATATCAAAGCTGGAGAAGCCCTAGAGGGGGTAGGTTCAAGAACAGTATTTGGAAAACTAACCAGCCACGACAGATGCCTAGAAGAAGACCTTCTTCCAATAGCCCTAATCACAGAAAAAACAAGGGCAACCAAGGATATCAAAAAGGGAACAATTATAGATATGTCTATGGTTGAGCTAGACGAAAAAGCAACCATAACCAGACTAAGAAGAAGACAAAATTCAATGAAATTGTAAAAAAGAAAGGCTAAGCTAGCCCAAAGAGCTTAAAGTCTTATAAATCAAGTACTTCCAAGAGAAAAGTGAGCAAGGAAAACCTCTGCAAAAAGAGCTTTTCCAAGCGAGCCTAGCTCTTGGAATTTTTTTATAAGTTGTAAAGCTAGCCTAGGCCAAGTTTTATGGAGAAATTTTAAGCTATGCTAGCTTCTAGCGAGCTTAATTTTTGATGACTTTATAAGAGATTTCACAAAAAGGCCCTCCCAGCATTTTCTTGCTAGGAGGGCCTTAGTTTGTATATTTATTTTATTCAAAGATTCTCTTGATTACGAAAGGTCCATTTATTGGACTTACTATTACTCCTTGGCCAGGGTTGGCGGCGTGAACCATGTTTCCCATACCGTCAGCTATACCCACATGGTAGATATCGGCATAGGATGAGCCGAAAAATACTAAATCTCCCGCCTTCTCCATTCCGAATGGGACTTCTGTTCCATATTCTGCCTGTCTTTTGGCACTGTGAGGTAGGCTTAGGCCGAAGTTTTCATAGGTCCTTAGGACAAGACCTGAGCAGTCGATACCGCTTGTCTTGGAAACTCCGCCAAAGACATAGGGACTTCCTACATAGTCAAGGGCGAAGTTGTAGATGCTTTTTCCTAGCTCTGTTGAGTCGTTATCGATTATATCGCCATTGTCGTTGGTTAGGTAGGAAACATAGATTACTTCATAAGTTTCCTCGTTTTCCTTGGCTTTTTCATCGAGCTTTTCGTACTTGTCTATGCTTTCGTTCATTTTCTTGTAGTTTTCTTTGATGGTCTTTATTTCATCTTTTTTCTTTTTTGCTAGGGATAGGCTATCGAGGGGAAGGTAGCCGATTTTTTCTTTCTTATCCTCGTCCTTGATTTCCTTAGCTTTTTTTATATTGAGAGCCTTATTTGCCCCATCTTCTAGCTTGTAGGAAACCTTGACATAGTCAGTTTTTTCGTCAAAGTCTAAGATGTTTACCTTGGTAGATTTTTGGAGCTTGTAGGAGGTGAGGTTTTTGGCATCCTTACTGGCAAGAGCCTTTAGGTCAGCTTCTTTGGTGAGGGTTGCCGAAAGTATCCTATTAAACCATTCCCTGCCGACAAAGGCGACCTGTCCCTTGTAGTCTATCTGATACCAAGACTCATCTTCTGCCTTGATATCATAGCGAGTGAAGTCTTCGATTCCGTCAAGGACATTTGCAGAGTCGGACTTTACTTCCCTTATATTTACTCCCTCGGTCTTGTCCCTATCGAGAATTAGCTGGTCAGCGTGGGATAGGAAGGGTAGACAGACAAGGCCCAGACACATTAATGAACTTGTTAGCAATTTATTGGTAAATTTCACTATTTTCTCCTAAAAATTATATACTAGTTCTATTATAACATAGAAAGCTAATAATTTTAATTAAAATCTATCGTAAAGTTTGTAGGCGAAGTCCACAAGCTCTACTGCATAGGAATTTCTGAGGTAGGCAGGGTCGAGGTGGTTGATTCTCACCCTATCTAGGCCATCAGCATCTTTGAAAAACTTGGCAAGGCGTTTGGCTTTCTCCCTATCCTTTTGGTCTTTGACAAATTCCTTTATGGTCTCATCCATCAGGTCATCATTTCGAGAATGAGCCGCTATAACTGCTTGAAGGATTGGCAAATCATCTTCCCTAACCCCATGGGCATAGGTGATTGATGATAGGGCAGCCCTTTCGCCGTGCTCTGTGTCCCAGCCATCATTGACTCTTTTTGTATCGTGTAGGCTTGCTGCATTGACGAGAATGTTGGTCTCATCATCGCTAAGCTTGTAGGCATAGGCTAGGAGGACAGCAAAGAAAATAACCCTTTCGATGTGGTCTTTGCCGTGGATATTAGACTTAAAAAGTATGGCGGTATTGAGCTTTTCGTAGGCATCTTTTAGGATAGGAAAATATGATGACTTAACAAAACCATCATAGAAATCATAAGTTTTTATCCAATCTTCTTGGGTTAGTATATCTATTATTCTCATAAAAACTCCTTTTTTAATCATTGTACGACTAAAATTGTTGGAATAAAGGGTATTATATAAGAGAGGTGGATTTATGTTATACACAAGAAATTTAATAAATGATAGAATCTTAAGGGCAATCGAAAAGAGCAAGGACTACCTAGGCCAGGGGGAGCCTGCAAGCTACATACCAGAATTATTGAATGTGGACGTGGACAACTTCGCCTTATCGCTCGTTTCAACAACTGGCGAGGCCCTAACTTATGGAGATAAGGACATAGTTTTCTCCCTCCAATCCATATCTAAAATCATCGACCTAATCATGGCTCTTACCGACAACAATCCTAGTGAAGTTTATTCTAAGGTTGGAAGTGAGCCTACCAGATATGAATTTAATTCCCTAGTTCCCATAGGGGATAGGGCGGCAAATCCCTTCATAAATGCAGGAGCTCTCACAACCACATCCATGATTGTTGGCAAGGATAATGAAGATAAGTTTGCAAGAATCCTCAATTTCTACAAGGGACTTGCCAAATACGAGGACGCTCACCTTATGGAAGATGTCTACAAGTCAGAGATTAAAACAACTGACAGGAACAAGGCTATAGCCTACTACCTAAAAAGCAAGGGGATTTTTGACCAAGACCCAGAAGAAGTCTTAGACCTTTATGTCAAAAATTGCTCCATAGGGACAAATATAGAGGCGCTAGCCACCATGGGAGCTCTTCTTGCCAACAAGGGCTACGATATAGAAGACAGGAGCATGCTAATACCAGAAACTATAGTTCAACTTGTGGTAAGTCAGATGGCCTCATGTGGGATGTACGAAAATTCGGGCAACTACCTGATGAATGTGGGCATCCCTTCAAAATCGGGAGTCTCTGGAGCCATTGTCGGAGTAGTGCCGGGAGTTTGTGGGCTTGCAGTATATTCACCACGCCTTGACAAGACAGGCAACTCCGTAAGGGGCAAGGAACTTTTTAAAATCCTATCCCAAGACTTGGGACTAAATATTTTTGTATAAAAATAAAGCTTCGCTTACTAGCGGAGCTTTTTTATTGCTTGAAAAAGGAGGTTTTAAGAATCAATCCTAGCTTAAAGGAAACTTTACAAAGCTTATTGCTTGGTCCATCTGCCAGCTCTTACCTTTAGGTATTCGTAGAAGTAGAGGGCGAAAAGACCCGCATAGATTAGGCGAAAATTTGTGAAGGCCCGGGTCAAAGATTCATCTGGTCCATATAACTACGACCTCATAAATGACCTAGTGGCAATCGCCAAAGAATTAGACCTTGACTACGCCCTAGTGGGATGTGGAGTTGATGCAACCCACGGATATGAGAGGACTCATGAAAAAGCGATTAAAGCGCTTTTTGATTTGTTGGTAAGCCTTGTAGGTAAATAATTTTTAGAATGTTATTTTGACATAAAACCAAGTATTTTGTCTTTAAGATTTTTAAAATCCTAGGTAAAAAGCTTGGTGTTTTTATTTGAAATAACCTATCATTTTGTTTTTTAATACAAAAACAAAAATTAAGTTAATCTTAGATAAAAAAAGAGAGCCTTTTTGCTCTCTCTTTTATCTTCAAAATCAGATTTTATTGGTCTTCTTTTTTCTTTTTCTTTGTAGCAAGGAGTCCTGCTATTGAAATACCCATACTTGTGAGGATTGGGGCAACTGCTCCTATACCAGTCTTAGGATTTGCCATTTTTTTCTTGTTGGATAATTCATTTGCTTCGGAAATTTTCTTTGTTTTCTTAGATAATTCGTCAGCTTCAGAAGGTTTCTTAGTTTTTTTAGAAAGTTCGTTAGGGTTTTCGTATATTTCTTCTGTTCTATCAACCTTGTTTTCTTTTGGATTTTCCTTCTCAACTGGATTTTCTTCTTTAGGTCTACCTGGTTCTTGTGGTTTTTCAGGATTTTCACCCGGCTTTCCTGACTCATTTGGTTTATCCTCGCCTGGTTTTTCTGGGTCTTTTGGATCTTTATGACCAGGAGTTTTTGGAGTGTTCTCCTCTGGTTTTTCTGGTGTTACTGGTGGGATTGGGCAAACATTCTTTGTTCCAACTTCAATAATCTTATCTTGTTTTTCTGTGATTGTCTTAGTATCCCTAGAAACTTCCTTGCTGTTTTCAATCTTAACAGTAGTTTCAGTCTTTCCTGGTTTACCTTCTTGTATGACATTAGTCTTTCCAGCTTCAAGATCTGGATTTTCTCTAATGATGATGTCGTAAGCTTTTTCGCTTTCGTAAGTGAATTCACCATCAGTCTTAGAACCATATTCTACAACCCTATTTTTTGGCTCAGTTCTTTCTTCTGTAACTTCAAGCTTACCTGTTTGCTTGTTGAAGGTTGTAATGTATTTTACAGATCCCTTTGAGCCTTCTTCGATGACTTTTGTTTCGCCTTCCTTAAGCTCTGGGTTTTGTCTGTATTCAGTGTTATTACCAAGTTCAACAATCTTTTCAACAGGTTTTACACCAATTCTTACTACCCTATCTTCTTTTTCTGTGATAGTCTTTGTAGTTTCTGTAGCTTCACCATCTGCTTTAGAATTCTTTATCTTTTGAGTAATTGTAACTTCTTCCTTGCCTGATTTTCCTTCATTTTCGATTTTTTGGAATCCGGCTTCAAGGTTTTCGTCATAGATTACCTTTGTTTCATAAGGAATTTCTCTTTCGATTGTCTTTGTAATTTCGCCTTCAGATGGTTTTCGACCGATTTTGATTAGTCTTTCTTGTGGCTCTTTAGTAGTCTTAAATTCGCCTTCTTTAGTTTCTACGACTTTTCCATCTTTGATTACAAGAGTATTTGTTCTTTCTTGCTCTCCTGGAGAACCTGGAGTTACGACTTTTTCTTCACCTGGTTTTAGTGAATCATCGTATTCGTATCTAGTTTCGAAAGGAATTTCTTTCTTATCTACAATTTCGTGAGTTCCATCGTTTGTTCCTTCACCTACTAAAATAACTGCCTTCTTAGCTTGTTTAGTTACTGTTGGCTCAGATGTTTCTGTTACCTTTGAATTAACTATGGTTAGAGTTTTTTCTTGTTCTCCCTTTTCTCCGTTTAATTCATTGCCTTCATCATCAGTAGCATACTTCCATTCGCCCTTCTTAAGTGATGGGTCTTTTCTAACTTCTACTTCAAATGGAATTTCTTCCTTAATTTTTTCAGTTCCGTTAGTCTTGCCACCGATTTTAACAACTCTATTTTGACTCTTTTCTTCTGTTTCAGAAGTTACTACTTTCTTTTGTTCTTGGTTGTAAGTTGTTGTGATTGTAACCTTGCCGTTTTTACCTGGAGTTACTTCTTCAGTTTTGCCAGCTTCAAGATTTTCATCGTATTGGTATTCAGTGTTGAATGGTTTTTCTACAACTTTTGTTACTGGTTTTGTACCAATTACTACGATTTCTTTCTTGGCTGCCTTTTCATTTTTCTTTGTTGAAGTAGCTTCTCCATCTTTTTCGCCATTTTTGATTTTTTGTGAATATTCTATATCGTAAGAGCCTTTTTCACCTTTTTGCTCAATCTTTGTTTGACCTGCTTCAAGCTCGTTAGAATATCTATATTCTACTTCAAATGGTACTTCGTGGCTTTCTTTGTGGGTTATTACACCTGTGTAGTCTTTTTGCCCTACTTTGATAACGGCATTGGTTGGGTCTGTATCTTTTATTATTTTTGGCTCTCCAACAATTTCAGAGTTTTTAATAGTCCACCTAGTTGTTTTTTCTCCAACTTTTCCTTCTGTTACTATCTTGTAGTTATCTTTTGCATCTGGATAGTTTGTATAGAAGTCTGGATCAAATTGGATGTCATAAGTGAATGGTTTTTTCTCTGTATATTCGTGAGTACCTTCTGTACCTGCTGGAATCTTGATTTTCTTTGGTTTTGCTTCTGTTGTAGTTGTCTTAGTGACAGTAATTTCTCCAGTTTGTGGATTTCTTGTAGTTTTGATTGTAACTACGCCGTCATTACCTTCTTCAACTACTTCTGGCTCTCCGTCCTTTTTAGAATAATCAAGTTCGTAGTCTAATCCTTTTGGAATTTCTACGGTTGTTTCTGCTGGTTTTGTACCAATTTTTATAACCTTGTCTACTGCAGGTGTTATGATCTCGGTTGATACAGCTTCTTTGCCTTCCACAAACTTACCATTTTCATCTAGGGCACCTTTTTTGTTGCCTACGACGATTTGAGAGAAGACCATTTTTTGTTTACCAACAACTCCGCCTTCTTCTACAACCTTGCCTGCTGGGATTGTATCGTCGTAAATAAGTTTTGTTTCAAATGGCAGTTTTGTTTCGTATTCCTTCTTTACTTCTTGGTTTGTAGAAGGGATTGAATAGAATTGGGCTTTTGTCTTTTCAGTATAGGTTCTTGTTTCTTTTTTATCGCCTACTTTAACTTCTTCCTCGTAGGTCACTTCCACATCTACATTAAGCTTTGCCCCATCTTCTGGGATATTTTCATTAGCTGGTACTGTAGCTGTAACTACACCTGTTTTTTCATCAATACTTACATTCCAAACATTGCCCTTATTATCCTTGTATTCTGTTTTAGCAAGTTTATAAGATTTTGGTTGGAGTTTCTTTAGGTCTTTCTCAGTTTGAGAAAGTTTTGGTTTTTGACTAAGTTGTTTGTCAGCTATACCAGCTTCTGAATCATAGGTTGGAATGTTGTTGTCAGATTCTTTTACTACAAAGTGGAACCAGTGAATGTCATTTGATCCGTTTGTGTAAGTGTACTCAATAGGTACTGCTACAAATTCTCCAGCCTTAGCGGATGATGGAGCTGTTATTTGAATATTAGATAAGTCATCTTTATAAATCTTATCGCCAACTTTATCAAGATTTATTTCTTCTCCACCAATTGATATCTTCCATTGATCTTCTGGAGCTTTTCCCTTATTGTTTTCCTTGAAAAACTTTAGATTGACTGTACCAGTGGCTTGTTGAGCTGCTTGAGCTTTTTTCATATCTTCTGGAGTTTTGCCAAATTCGTCTCTTTCTTTCTTATCTTTCTCAGACGAATAATCATTCATTTTAACTTTAAAGTCTTTTCCTGGCTCTACCTCAGAAAATACATGATCTAGTGTCGGTCTCTCATATTGGTCTTTGAATTTTTGGTCATAAAACTTGGTGTCATCAAGGTTTAGCTTGAAGTTACCGATTAGGTTGTAGTGGTCGTAGCGGTCGATGCCTTGTTTGTCGATTTTGACATTGGTTCCCTTATGGTTGATGTCAGCAGAACCTGCACCTGTTTCTGTGTATGTTCCTGTTTCACCAGATTCGTCTGGTGTTTTTGCTATGGTTTTAAATTCTTCTGCTGTTCTTGGACGGGCAAAGAATTTGACATCAAGGTTTTGAAGAGCCTTGTAGTCAGGTGTGTTGAAGATTGACTTTTCATTGATGACAGTCTTGCCGTTTTCGTCTTTTTTTAGGGCTCCTTCTGGCATTTGGATATGGATATTTCCATTATCTCCAATATAGGCTCTTGCTCCTGGAACAATCGCTCCTGTAATAGGGTTATAGACTTGGCCTACCAGCCTTTCTTTGGCACTTTCATCCATATTATCTACCTTGATTCCGGTATCTATATCTTGACCTTGGACAAAGACTTTTTTATCATACTTACCATTTAATTTCAATAGCTCTAGCTTGTCATTTTCATTAGGCCATGGGTTGACCTTGTAGGTTATGGCGAAATTATCTCCAAAAAACTTAACTTCTGGATTATCTTTAGTGTAGTTATCCTTCATACCTATAACAGTGGATTCATTGTCCTTGTTGTTGATATGCTTGAGGGTTTCTTCGCTAGCTTCATAGTCGTATGATGCTTGCCTACCTGCTGTAGCTTCACCATCTTCATTTGGTTTATAAGTTACAGTAGGAGATTCTGGAGTTAATTTTTCTCCCTCTCCCATCATTGGCTTATCCCCTCCTTTTATAGGAGCACGACCGGAATCTGTTACGTTAATCTTGGTATAGGTCCTTTGGCCAGTTTTCTTGTCGATAGTAATCTCGTAACCGTATGCCTTCTTGTCTGGGGAACCTGCTGACGGGTTTAAGGTATCAAACTTAAAACCGTCTTTTTCTTTTCCCTCATCTGTATTCACATTTTCGACGATAGTAGAGCCCGGAGTAAGGTCTGTTTCCTTATAACGTTCGCTGTCACTATAGTTTTTGATGTTCTTTTCTTCTTCAGAATAGTTTGGCTCAGTAGATTCTATTGAAGATTTTTGAGCTCCCCTTTGTATCTCTTCGCCAATTCCTATTTCTTCACCACCATTTTGCTCTGTTTTAGGTGTTGCTGATTGTTTTTTTTCATTTTCTGCATTTACTTGAGCGGCTCCAGAGTTTTGATTTGGTAAATCAGCTTCTGCATTACTTTTATAAGCGGTAGGAGTTTTTTCCCCTTCACTTTTTTTATTATCTAACTCAGTATTTTCTGCCTCAGTTATCGGAAGTTTAACATCTTCAGTTTGAACTGACTCACTAACTTGGTCATTAGCCTCTGCCACATTTGCCCCTGCTAGGACAAAGGATGCAGATAGGGCTATGGCAAGGAGATTTTGTTTCTTGTTCATATTCTTCCTTTCTTCGTTTTATTTGTATTATAAAATATATCTAATGAAATAACGTCTATAAAACGCATAATGTAGAATTTATAATACTTTATAATACTTGACTTCAAAAAACATTTCAAGTCAAAACGCCTTAACTAGAAGCATTTGAGAGATTTTTCCTTATATTTGTTAGCCTTTTATCACAAGATTAAATTTCGTTTTATTTATGATTTATAAATTAAGTAAAAAAATAAATGTAAATAGCTGATGTTGTTTTTTGTTGCTTGAAAAAGGAGGCTTTAAGAATCAATCCTAGCTTAAAGGAAACTTTACAAAGCTTATTGCTTGATCCATCTGCCAGCTCTTACCTTTAGGTATTCGTAGAAGTAGAGGGCGAAAAGACCTGCATAGATTAGGCAAAAACTTGTGAAGGCCTGGGTCAAAGACTCACTTTTCCATAGCTTTGCTATGGAATTTATGAAAAAGGGACTTAGGAAGCCCCCGATGTTACAACCTATAAAAATCAAATTATTTATAATCCTATTTTGGCTACCTCGGGCAAACCTGCTTGCTTCGGCGAAAAGATAGGGGGTGGACATGGAAAGGGCAAAGACATTTAAAATCATGCCGATCATATAGACAAGCATATTCATTCCCCAAAGACCTATGATTAGGTTGGAGATGATGTAAACTAAAAGAGCCATGAGGATGGTTTTGCTTTTAAGCTTCTTATTGATTGGGCCGAAGGCAAAGCCTGAAGTCATTCCAAAGATGGGGATGAGGGTCATGTAGGCGTTGATATTAACGTTCATCCCCCTAGCTTTCGTTGCGATTGTGGGGAATCTGATGGTTAGGGCGGTGAGGTTCATAATCATGATTCCAGCAAAGAAAACATAGAAAATCACTTGCTTGTTTAGGAAAAACCTCCCACTTGCTTGGTCTTCTTTAACATCTCGGACGTAGGCTTGGAAGAAGAAAAAGATGGGTAGGGCAATAAGGTAGGCAAGAAAGGCCAAGTTCCACCTTATTTTTATTAGAAGACCCGCCAAGACCAAGAGAAGGATTTGTCCGATAAATTCCATAGAATTTCTCATGCCGTGAAGGCTGGCTCTTTTTTCTCCAGTAAAGAGGGCACTTATGTAGTTGGCAGTATGGCCATTGAAGAGTCCCACTCCAAAGCCTAAGACGATTCTTGAAATGAAAATCGTCCAATAGGTCGTGTAAAGTACAGGGATAAGCCCACTAATAAAGACAAGGCCTATGCCGATTTGCACGCACTTTTTCATGCCTATTAGCCTAGTTATGCTTTCACTTAGGGCGATGGATATGATTGTGGCGATGGATGATAGGGTGATGAGAAATTCAGCGGATTCTCTGCTAAGGGCAAGGTCTTTTTGCATAAAGACGAGGATGCCCGAGATGGCACTGTTGCCTGCTGTAAGGAGGGCGATAGAAAGAATCGCAAGCTCCAAGAGTTTGTTTTTGCTTATAGTTTTCATAGGACCTCTTTTCTCGAAGAATATAAGTACCATAATAACAAATTTGGGACGGGCTGTAAAGGTTAAGCTAAGCGGATTTAGTTGTGTAACTTAAAGAAAGGGTTTAGAAAAAAGGCTAAGTCGTCTTTAGGGGGCTTCCTAAAGGAAAATGGGCCTAGGCAAGCTATTTTATCTTGATTATCCTAGCCAAGACTTTTAATTTTTCTTCTCTTCTAGCTTGATTTGAATTTCTGTGATGTACTCGTTGGGGTCGTAGGTCTGGTTGATATCAACAAGGTATCTTTCTATGGCATAGGAAGGAGTCTTGTAGGAATGGTCTCTAAGAAAGGCTTGAAGGTTCTTGTAGGATTTTCCTATCTTTGAGTAGGCTCCCTTAAATCTCGTTACGGCGTAGAGACCTTGGGGGATGATGTCGTCGTAGTCTTTATCATTTTTGTCAATTATAAGGAAGGCCTTGGAGTATTCGTTAAACTTCCTAGCCTTGATTTTTTCCATAGGAAGCACCATGCCAAAGTCCCTGTTGAGGAAGTTGATTTTCTTTTTGGAATTTTGGATGAGGGTGGTGTAGGCAAGGTCGACTTGGGGGTCGTTGGTGAACTTGTATTCAGTGTAGATTATTTTTCTCTTTGGGAATTTTTTTATTAGAATCTCACCAAAGTCCTTGGTTGCCATGGCCTCGTCTAGGATTTCAAGCCTGTTGATTAGTTGGGATTTTTGGTAGGTCAGGGATGAGATTTGCTCGTCTATGTAGGAAAGCTCCTTGATAAGCAGGACCTTTTCGTTTGCAACCGTCCTATTTTCCAAAAAATATTTTATCTCTTTTAAGCTTATACCCAAAGATTTCATGGTTTGGATGAGATTTAGCTTCCAAATGTCGAAGATGGAGTAGATTCTGTAGGAATTGGCATCTCTTTCGGGAAGAAGTAGCCCTTCCTTCTCATAATATCTCAGGGTATCTGTCGATATGGCGAAAATTTCTGCCAATTGACCAATCTTGTAGTTTATTTTCATAATATCTCCTTGACCTTGGACTTAGTCCAAGCCTTATAATGATTATATCAAAAGGAGAGAGAATGAAAAATACCCTAGTCAAATCATATTTAAAATATTTACTACCGACAATTGCAACTATGATTTTGTTTTCGACCTACACCATGGTTGATGGAATCTTTGTAGGTCAGGGAGTGGGAGCTGGTGGAATTTCCGCAGTCAATGTCGCCATGCCCTATGTTACCTTTACTTTCGCCCTATCTATCCTCATTTCTGTGGGTAGTTTAAACCTAATAACCTACCAGTTGGGCAAGGGGGATAAGGAGCTTGCAGATGAGTTTTTCTCAATTTGCCTTAGCCTTTCCTTGGCTCTATCCCTTAGCATATCCTTGCTAAGCTTTGTTTTTATGGATAGACTCACCGATATTTTGGGGTCAAGTGCTGAAATCAAACCCCTAGTCCATGATTATCTGGGAGTTATCATATTTTTTACGCCTTTTTATGTTATGGCCTATGTTTTTGAAATAATGGTCAAGGCTGATGGCCGACCTATCGTTTCAACTATCCTTATGGTTGTTTCTGCCCTAACTAACATAATCCTAGACTATGTCTTCATCTTCCACTTGCATTGGGGAGTCAGGGGGGCAGCTGTTGCCACAGGCATAGCCCAAGTCTTGCCTACCTTTGGCTATGTAGGCTACTTTATGTCAAAAAAAGCAAGCCTAAAGCTTAGGAAGTTTAGGCTAAAGTTTTATAAGGTCAAGGAGATTCTATCCTACGGCTTTCCTGCTAGCGTCCAAGAGCTTTCATCAGGCTTTGTAATTCTTTTGTTCAATAAGGTGATTTCCACCTACTATGGGGTGGAGGGTTTGGCAGCCTTTTCGGTAATATCCTACATTATGATTTTTGTTGTAAATGTAATGCTTGCCATCAACCAATCCAGCCAACCTCTAATTTCCTTCTCCTTTGGCAAGGAAAAATACGAGGACGTTCTAAAAATTAGAAAATATATGCTAAGGACAGTTGCCCTTGTGAGTGTCTGTATGGTGGTTGCCATAGAAGTTCGCCCAGTCTTTTTTGTAAATGTCTTTATAGCTGACTATGAGGTGAGTTTTCTGCCTTTTGCTGTCAAGGCTCTTAGGATATTTGCCCTTTGCTTTCTCATTATGGGCTTTAATATAACAAATTCGGGATACATGACTGCCGTCCAAAAACCCCGCTACGACTTTTTCATCACTATCCTAAGGGGCTACCTCCTAATGGCAATCCTTGTCTATGGCCTGCCAGTCCTAGTAGGCAGGGGGATAATTTGGCATGTGGCAAGCCTTACAGAACTAATAACCATGATTTTCTCGATATTTTTGATAAAAGATGAGCTAAGGGAAATCCAGAAGCTAGAAGCAAGACGAGATAAGCACATCAAGCTAAAGTATCAATAAAAAAAGACCCGAGGTGACCTGAACCCCAAAATCCAGAATACGGATGGAGGGGTTTTTGTATGCCAAAATATACAAAAGAATTTAAAATAAAATTAGTACTAGAATACTTATCAGGTGAATCAGGAGGACTTAAATCAATAGCTAAAATATATAAAATTCCAAAAAGCACGTTAGAACTATGGATAAATAAATACAAATTTTCTGGTTTTGATAACTTATCTAAAAAGTCAAAAAACAACAATTACACTAGTGAATTTAAGCTATCTGTAATACAATATAGGCAAATCAATAATATTTCATTCAGACAAACCGCAGAGCACTTTGATATAAGCAATGGATCAATAATATGTAATTGGGAGAGAGCATATCGAAAGTGTGGTTTATCTGGGTTAGAATACAATAGAGGAAGGCCTAAAAAAGAAATGACCAAATCAAATAAAAAGTCTAAACTTAATACTCTGATAAACGAAACTGAAAGAGAAGAATTAATAAGATTAAGAGAAGAAAATAGACTTC
>NZ_CAMXYR010000027.1 GCF_947253225.1 uncultured Anaerococcus sp.
ATGTGTATAAGAGACAGATATAGGATTTTCTAAGAAAATTTTATAAAAAAACTAAGTTTGCAGAAAAAGTTACAAAATTGTAACTAAATAAATGTTGGAATTCAAAGGATTAAGAAAAAAGTTAGAAAAAAATAGATAAAACACATAATATATACACAATTTATAGGTACAATAACAATTGTAAAAAGCAGTTGTTAATAATTTGTAACTATTATTACAAGCAAATTTGAAAATAATTAATTTAGATAAATACATAAAATAAGGAGATTAAAATGAACAAATTCACTAAATACGCCCTAGCAGCAGCACTTGTACTACCGTCTATGATTAGTTTAGGAGCTAAACAAGCAAAGGCAGACAGCGTTGTAATTAATAAGGAAGTTGCTCATGCAGTTAATGTTAGATCAAGTGCAGCAGAAAAAAATAACATCATTGGTCTAATTAACGATGATAGCAGAGCTTATGAAATCCTAGGCCGTGTTGATGGTTGGTATAAGATTGACTTTAACGGAAGAGAAGCTTTCGTGGGAACACCTTGGTTTAAGGTAACTAAGGATACAGAGGTTATTTCACCAGCAAACTTCAGAAAAGAAGCAAATCTTGGCTCTGAAATCTTTAAGGTTTTAGATAAGGGAACTAAGGTAGAAATTCTTGGTGAAGGAGCAAATGGCTTCATTAAGGTTAAGTTTGAAGGAAAAGAAGGTTACGTCTACAATAACCTCCTAAAGGCTTACAAAAACAAAAAACAAGAAGCAAAGCCAAAAGCTAAACAAGAAGCACAAGCAACTACTAATAAAGCTCAAGTAGCAAACAACCAACAAACTTATGATTATGTTGAAGAAACAACATACTATGAACAACCACAAGAAACTTATGAAGAAGAACAAAGCCAATCCTACCAAGGAGATTCTAACTGGGCAAAAGAATGGATAGCTCAAAGAGAATCTGGTGGTTCTTACACAGCTTACAACCCAGCAGGTGGTTATTACGGAAAATACCAACTTAACCCATCTCTAGTAAGCTACGGTGCAAGCCCAGCTGAACAAGAAGCAGCAGCAGATGCCTATGTAAGCCAAAGATATGGTTCTTGGGAAAATGCTCAAGCTTTCTGGGCAAATAATGGATGGTACTAAAATAAAATAAAAACTAGTCTACATAAGACTTGGAAGCATCCCAGTCCTATATGTGGACTATTTTTTTTGCTTTAATTTATAAAAGGGTAAAATCATAAGTATAAAAAGGCTCGCAAGGAGGAAATGATGAAAGCCATACTAACAGTTATAGGAAATGATCAACCAGGAATTATTTACAAGGTTTCAAAGATTTTATATGAATACAATATAAATATTCTTGACCTAAGCCAGACTATCATGGAAGACCAATTTGCAGGTATGTTCAATATTGATTTTTCAAAGGCTAGTGGAGATTTTTCTGAAATTAGAAAAGCCTTCGATAAATTAGGAGAGGAAACTAAACTAGAAATTAGAATTCAAAACGAAAAGCTCTTTGAGGCTATGCACAGGATTTAATATGGATAGGAATAATATTTTAGAAACAATCAAGATGTTGGATGAGGAAAATCTCGATATTAGAACTCTTACTATGGGAATTTCCCTCTTTGATTGTATAGATAAGGATTATAAGAAGGCTTGTGATAAGATTTATGAGAAAATTTTGAGAGAAACTAAGGATTTTATTAAGGTTTCTAAGGAAGTTTCTAAAATCTATGGAGTGCCAATTATTAATAATAGAATTTCTGTTACTCCAATTTCTCTTATAGCTGCAGCTACTGACCTAGATGATTACACTGTTTTTGCTAAGTGCCTTGATAAGGCAGCTAAGGATGTTGGGGTAGATTTTATTGGTGGTTTTTCAGCACTTGTACAAAAGGGGATGACTAAGGCTGATGAAATATTGATTAAATCAATTCCTAATGCTCTAGCTACAACAGACTTAGTTTGTTCAAGTGTAAATGTTGGTTCTACTAAGGCTGGTATCAATATGGATGCAGTTGGTCTTTGTGGGCAAGTTATCAAGGATTTGGCTCAAAAGACAGCTGATACTGATTCTTTAGGCTGTGCCAAGCTTGTTGTTTTCTGCAATGCGGTAGATGACAATCCTTTCATGGCTGGAGCCTTCCATGGAGTTGGTGAGGCAGAAACTGTAATTAATATGGGAGTTTCTGGACCTGGTGTTGTTAAGGCAGCAATTTCTGGTAAGAAGAACTTGCCAATCAACGAGGTATGTGAAATTATCAAAAAGACAGCCTTCAAGATTACTAGAATGGGAGAGCTAGTAGGACGTGAAGTTTGCCATAGACTTGGCAAAAACTTCGGTATTTTGGATCTTTCCCTTGCTCCAACACCAGCTATTGGAGATTCTGTTGGAAGAATCCTTGAGGAAATCGGCATTGATAATGTCGGAGGCCATGGAACGGTTGCAGCTCTTGCCCTCCTAAATGATGCTGTCAAAAAAGGAGGTCTTATGGCGAGTGCATCTGTTGGTGGACTTTCTGGGGCCTTTATTCCAGTAAGTGAAGATGAAGCAATGATTAAGGCGACTGATGGTGGATTTTTGACTTTTGACAAGCTAGAGGCTATGACTTCAGTATGTTCAGTGGGTCTTGATATGATTGCCATTCCAGGCTCAACAAGTGCTGAAACAATAGCTGCCATGATTGCAGATGAGGCAGCTATCGGCATGATTAATGTAAAGACTACAGCGGTTAGGATTATACCAGTTGTTGGCAAAGAAGTTGGTGAGTATGCAGAATTTGGTGGACTTTTGGGCTACGCACCAATCATAGATGTTGGAAATTCTAATTCCGATATAATGATTAAGAGGGGTGGACACATTCCTGCCCCAGTTCATTCATTTAAAAACTAAGGAGGATATATGGAAAATAAAAATCCAATTGTAACTTTTGAGATGGAAAATGGAGAGGTGTTTAAGGCGGAGCTTTACCCGGAAATCGCTCCAAATACAGTCAGAAACTTCATTTCTTTAATAAATCATAATTTTTATGATGGAGTAATCTTTCATAGGGTAATAAAAGGCTTTATGATTCAAGGCGGAGATCCTGAAGGTATAGGTATTGGTGGGCCTGGTTATGCTATTAAGGGAGAATTTGCCATGAATGGCTTCAAAAATGACCTCAAGCATGAGAGGGGAGTTCTTTCTATGGCAAGGTCTATGATGCCTGATTCTGCTGGCAGCCAATTTTTTGTTATGCACAAGGATAGCCCTCACTTGGATGGACAATATGCAAGCTTTGGCAAGGTAATTGAAGGCATGGATGTTGTAGATGAAATCGCCGAAACAAATACAGACTTTCAAGATAAACCAAAACAAGACCAGGTTATGAAAACTGTAAGTGTTGAAACTTTTGGTGTTGACTATGGGGAGCCTGAAATAATTGAATAAGAAAAAGCCTGGGATTTAAAATCCTCCCTCAGCCTAAGTGAAGGAGGATATCCTAGGTTTTTTATTTTTTGTCGTACATCTCTAATAAGTTTTCTAAAACTTCAATTTTTTCTCTTATTAATTGACCTTCATCTGTATCTTTTTTGAGCATTCTTGGTAGAAGAATTTCAACCTCACGAATATTTGGGGTGTAGCTTGACATGTCATCTGTGATAGACTTGTAGGACTTGTGTTCAGCTAGGGCAACGTGGTGGGAGTTAAAGACTAGAGTGTAGCCAGCTATGCCAGTTTTTGCTTGGTAGGGTTTGGATATACCGCCATCTATAACATAGAGCTTACCACCAGCCTTAATAGGACTATCTCCCTTGGCAACTTTGACTGGCACATGACCATTTATAATTCTTCTTCTGGAACTTTTAATCTCGAATTCATCCAAAATCATATCCACAATTTCTTCCCTAGAACAAAACTTGTAGTAGGGATTGTAGACTTCTTTTTTGAGAGTTTTGTCATCAACAAAGAGGTTTTCAAAATAGGAGTATTGACTCTTGCCAAAAATAGGTGAGTATCTTCCATTAATCAAATACCACATTACATCCTTGGCAAAAATATCGTCTGTGAAATAGGCATCTCTTGCAAGTTTATCCAAGACATCCATGAGGGCTCTTCCAGAATATTTTTTCCCCTTGATACTCACTTCTTGAAACTTTCCATCCTCTGTGAGAGGAATACAACCGTGAAAGAGTAAGGACCCATTTTCAGTCTTATACATGGATCCATTCTTGTAGAGGAATCTTATATGGCGGTTAAGTTTTTCGCCTTTCTTAAAATCACTTGTCAAAATATTTATGATAAATTCCTCTTGGTCAGTCAATTTTAGAGGGTTTCTAGGGTCAATAGTAGGAAAGTGCATATCTTTCATAGCTACACCCTTGTAGGTTCTCTTTTCAAAGTCTATGAAAGTTAGGGAATTTCTCCCATCGACATTAAAGTCGGGATTTCTATTGATTAAAGCTCCATCAAGCTTAAACCTAATTACAGATATTGCCTTATACATCTTGGCAGCGACTTCTCCACTTACATTATCGTAAATATTTCTATCGTAAACCCTAGGCATAAAGAGTGTGCAAGGGTCGTCTTTGTAAGTTTTTATGGCAAATTCGTGGAGGGGTCTAAGGTTTATTCCATAACCATCCTCAAGCATATCGAAGTTATTATAGGAAATCGCATTTGCTATACAAGCTGCAACTAAGGCCTTGTTACCACTAGCTGCTCCCATCCAAGCTATATCGTGGTTGCCCCATTGGAAGTCTACGTTAGGAAAGGTCAATAGCTCGTCCATGATTATGTGAGGAGAAGGACCTCTATCGTAGATATCGCCGACTATATGGAGTTTGTCTACAGAAATTCTTTGGATAAGCCTAGAAAGAGATACGATAAATTCTCTAGCAGACTTGTATTTAACAATATTTGCTATGAGAGATTCATAGTATTCTTTCTTGTTAAACTCTGAATCATTGGTATAGAGCAATTCATCTATTATGTTGGTGTAGGAACCTGTGAACTTTCCTTTTACATAGGCCTTTGGGTACTTGGTTGACACGAACCTAAAGAGGTTGATGAGTCTGTGGATGGTAATGGTAAGGTAGTCCTCAGTCAACAAATTGTTTTCTGCGTGGTTTTTCAAAAACATGATAGGATCATAAATAAGTTCTGCTAATTCGTCTTGGTCTTCCTTGACCAGAGTATCTCCAAAAAGTTTGGAAATCTTATCTCTGATGTTACCTGAAGCAGACCTCAAAAGATGGAGGAAGGCCTGGCTTTCCCCGTGGATATCAGAGAAGAAATATTCTGTACCCTTTGGAAGATAGAGCTTTGAGTTTAGCGATATCAATTCATCCTTTATACTAGCTTTGTTAGGATAGATATCTTTAAGTAATTTTAAATAATTTTTGTCCATAAATTTCCTCTTTTCTTATCACTATAATATATACCCTTTTTATGGCAATAAAAAAGAATGACCTTAATCATTCTTTTTCTTCATTTTTTTGTAAATTATTTTGAGCTTCTTCTAGTTTGTTAATTAGAGAATCAGTATTGGCTTTAAGGGCATCGATTTGTTCTTTCACCTTTTGGTCTAGTTTATTCTCCTGCTCTTTTTCTATTTGTGCTTTTGAAACCTCATCATCAAGGTTATCATCATCACCTTTGAGGTCTTGCTTCTGGTCTTTTTCTATGATTACAGGTTCAACGCTAAGCTTATCTTCTTTTTCTATTGGATTTGAAGCTTTTTCTTCATCTGATATATCTTTTTTTCTTTCCTCTTCTACAAAGTTTAAGGAAATAACTTTGCCAGGGTCAATTTTTCCTACCTTATTAGTAGCGGAAGTATTCTCTACTTCACCAGCCTTGGCTCTTTCTATACTTTCTCTCCTACGAGCTCTTCCCCTAGATTTTTTCGGCTTAAAGCTTTGGCCGTAAAGTCCCTTAGCCTTAGCGCTAAGTCCCATAATAGATGTAAGGATTACAAGAGTATTTAGGGCTATAGGAATATAGACTAGTTTTTCTCTTATAAATAGTAGGATAAGAAGGTCTGCTACTATAAAAAATACCGAGAAAAATATGTTAGATAAATTCTTCTTGCCAGTTTTTCCAGAAATAAAGATATTTCTACTTACCTTAAAGTTGAGGATAAAGCCTAAGAGTAAGAAAATTATGGCAAGGGGTTTTACAAAGCCTAGGGATATTTTAGAAAAGCCAACTATATCCAAAAAGCCTGCCAGAAGATTTTTATCTACAAAGGCTGTGAAGATACTAGCGAATAAAAATAAAATTGTAATAATAGACCTGAATAGTCCACCAATAATTGTCAAAAATCTTATAGTTTTTTTCATAATGCCTCCATTTAATATAATTATAGCATATATTATTGATTTGTTTATAAAAATTATTGAGGTATAATTAATCCAAAGATTTGCCAAAAAAGGAGGGGTTATGCTATTTGACCAAGTGATTGATAAAAGAGTCTCTCATAGGAAGTTTACTGAACGAAAAGTAAGTGATGAAGATGTAAATAAACTTTTGGATGCTGCCTACAAGGCACCGATTGCTAATGGAGCTTATGATGATTGTAGACTTACAGTGATTAGGGATAAGAATCTTTTGAAAGATTTAGTTAGTGAGTACCAAAAAGTTACTGGCAAGAAGAAAGACCCCCTCTATGATGCTGGACTCTTTATTTTGTTTTCTTCAAGAAAAGATACAAGTGCAAGATTTGAAGATGCAGGTTGTCTACTAGAACATATATGCCTAAAGGCTGTGGAAATGGGACTTGGTTCTTGTTACATAAGAGGAGCTATCAATTCTATAGGCAAGGAGGGCAAGTACATAGAAAAGCTTGACCTTGATGATGGATTTTATCCTGTAAGTGGTGTGATAGTTGGACATATAGATGAAGAAGTTTTGCCAAAACACCATGAAATCAAGACGAATTTTGTTTTATAAAACTTCATATTAATAATATTTGCCCGAAAATTTTAAGAAGAAAAGAAAGGAATCTCGACTAAGGACTTGAATGGTTGATTATTTTATGGTATAATTAACAATTGCTAGAAATCTATTTATCGAGATTTTTTTATTTTTTTAAGTAGTTATTTCGCAGAGCTTTTACAAGATTAAAAAGGCGTGCAAACAGACAAGGAGTAATGATTAATGGCCCAATTCCATGAACAAATGTTTGGAAGAACTAAGAGAAAGAGTTTTTCTAAATTTCCTCAAGTATTAGATTTACCAAATTTATTAAAAGTACAAAAAGATTCATATGAATGGTTCCTCAAAGAGGGTCTTGGTGAAATCCTAGAAGATATTTCCCCAATTGAAGACTACAATGGTAACCTCATCCTAGAATTTATTGGTTATGAATTTGATAAAGATACCAAGTATTCTGTAAAAGAATCCAAATACAAGGATGCAACTTATGCCAGAGACCTAAAGGTTAAGGCTAGACTTATTAATAAGGAAACTGAAGAAGTTAAGGAACAAGAAGTATTCATGGGAGATTTCCCTATGATGACAGATTCTGCAACTTTTGTTATTAACGGAGCTGAGAGAGTTATAGTTAGTCAGCTTGTCAGATCTCCTGGTGTTTATTATGCAGAAGAAACTGACAAAGCTGGAGATAAGATGTATTCTTCTACAGTAATACCTAACCGTGGTGCTTGGATTGAATTTGATACAGATGCAAGCCATACAGTTAATGTTAGACTAGATAGGACTAGGAAACTTCCAGCGACTACTTTAGTTCGTGCGCTTTTATTTGAAAGTGATGAAGAGATAATTAATGCTATTGGTGATACCAAGCATTTGAGAAATACCTTAGAAAAAGAAAATTCAGAAACAAGCGAAGAGGCTTTAATAGAAATATATAGAAAGCTAAAGCCTGGGGATCCTGCGAGCGTTGAGTCTGCAACTAACCTTATCAACAACCTCTTGTTTGATGATAGGAGATACGACCTTGCAAGGGTTGGTAGGTACAAGTATAACCTAAAACTTGCTCTTGCTAACAGAATTGAAGGATTAAGAGCCAAAGACGACATCATTGATCCAGAAACAGGTGAGTTTTTCGTGGCTGCAGGAGATGTGATTGATAGTCAAACTGCCCAAGCTATCGAAAATGCAGGAATTGTAACTGTTGACGTTATCAAAAAAGACGAATATACAGATGAAGACAAGGTTTTGAGGGTTGTTGGTAACAACTTTGTTGATATAAATTCTTTTGAAGAGCTAAAAGATATTGATATCAATATAGATGAATTTAGCGAAAAAGTTTATTTCCCAGTAATGAGAGAAATAATTGATGAAGCTCAAAATCCTGAAGAGATTAAGACTCTTATGGAAAGAAGAAAAAAAGAGCTATGTCCAAAACACATTACCAAGTCCGATATCCTTGCAGTTGTAAACTATCAATTCAACCTTTTTGAAGGAATAGGCTCAGTAGATGATATTGACCATTTGGGCAATAGACGTGTCAGAGGAGTTGGAGAGCTTCTTCAAAACCAGTTTAGGGTGGGACTTGCTAGAATGGAAAGAGTTGTTCGTGAAAGAATGACAACCCAAGATCCAGATCTTGCTACCCCACAAGGTTTAATAAATATCAAACCAGTTACAGCAGTTATCAAGGAATTCTTTGGTTCATCCCAACTTTCCCAATTCATGGATCAAACCAATCCTATGAGTGAGCTAACCCACAAGAGAAGGCTATCTGCTCTAGGACCTGGTGGTTTGTCAAGAGATAGGGCAGGAGTTGAGGTAAGGGACGTACACGATTCCCACTATGGTAGAATTTGTCCTATAGAAACCCCAGAAGGACCAAACATCGGTCTTATAACCTCTCTTACAACCTATGCGAGAGTTAATAAGTATGGTTTTATCGAAACCCCTTATAGGCTTGTAAAAGAAGGCGGTATTGTTACTGATGAAATTGACTATCTAACAGCAGATATTGAAGATAACTTTATCATAGCCCAAGCCAACGAGCCACTTGATGAAGATAATAGATTCGTAAATGACAGAGTTTCAGGTCGTGGTCTAAAGGGTGAAAATGATATTTATCCTAGAGAAAAGATCCAATACATGGACGTATCACCTCAACAGATAGTTTCTGTTGGAGCAAGCTTAATACCTTTCCTAGAAAACGACGACTCTACCCGTGCCTTGATGGGTGCCAACATGCAACGTCAGGCCGTGCCACTAATTAAAACAGAAGCACCAATAGTAGCTACAGGTATTGAACACAGGGCAGCCAAGGATTCAGGCGTTTGTGTGGTATCTAAGTCAAAGGGTGAGGTAGTTTATGTTGGTGATGAACACATCAAAGTTAAAAGGGACTCTGATGGCGAAATTGAAGATTATGAATTACTAAAATTTGAAAGAGCTAACCAAGGAACAACAATCAACCAAAGACCTATTGTAAAAAGAGGTGATAAGGTTGAAGCTAATGAAGTCCTTGCAGATGGTCCATCAACAGAAAATGGAGAGCTTGCCTTAGGTAAAAACATCCTCATAGCCTTTACAACTTGGGAAGGTTACAACTTCGAGGATGCTATGCTTCTTAATGAAGAGCTTGTAATGGATGATGTCCTCACATCAGTTCACATAGAAGAGCATGAGTGTGAAGCAAGGGAGACAAAACTTGGGGCAGAAGAAATCACCAAAGATATTCCAAATGTCGGCGATGATATGAAAAAAGACCTTGACGAAAATGGAATTATAAGAATTGGAGCTGAGGTTAAGAGTGGGGATATCCTTGTAGGTAAGGTTTCACCAAAAGGAGAAACTGAGCTATCACCAGAAGAAAGACTTCTTCGTGCAATCTTTGGGGAAAAAGCTCGTGAAGTGCGTGATACTTCCCTCAAAGTTCCTCACGGGGAAAGTGGAATCGTAGTTGATGTTAAGGAATACAACAAAAAAGACGGAGACGAACTATCTCCAGGTGTAAATAAAGTAATAAGAGTGTATGTAGCTGCCAAAAGAAAGATAATGGTAGGTGATAAGATGTGTGGTCGTCACGGTAACAAGGGTGTCGTTTCTCGTATCCTTCCAAGAGAAGATATGCCATTCTTGCCAGATGGAACACCACTTCAAATCTGCCTAAACCCACTTGGTATCCCAAGCCGTATGAACCTAGGTCAGGTACTTGAAGTTCATATGGGTCTTGCTGCAAGGACTATGGGATGGAAGATTGCTACACCAGTATTCGATGGAGCGCTCGATACAGAAATAGAAGAAGTGCTAGAAGAAGCCAAGAAAGTTGCACCTTATGTAAACAAGACTGGTAAGATTACCCTTCGTGATGGTAGGACAGGGCTTCCTTTTCAAAACCCTGTAACAGTTGGTGTAATGTATATGCTAAAACTCCACCACATGGTAGAAGAGAAAATCCACGCAAGATCAATCGGACCTTATTCCCTTGTTACCCAACAACCACTAGGTGGTAAGGCACAATTCGGTGGTCAAAGGTTCGGAGAGATGGAGGTTTGGGCTCTTGAGGCCTATGGTGCAAGCCACACCCTCCAAGAAATTCTAACTGTAAAATCAGATGATGTTACAGGAAGGGTTAAAACTTACGAATCAATAGTTAAGGGAGAAAATATTCCAGAACCAGGTACCCCAGAATCATTCAAGGTACTTGTCAAGGAACTCCAATCTCTAGCCCTTGATGTAGAACTACTTGATAACGAGGGAGAGGTAATCGAACTTAAAGAAAACATTGATGAACAAGATAGGTTCAGTCAAGTAGACAAGATTGATGCATCAAAGATTAAAAGCATAACAGGTAATCTTGGTAAGGAACCTGTTAAGGAAAGACCAACAGCAAAAACTACTTCTAAGTCAGAAGACGAAGAACAACCAGAAAGTAAGATAGAAGAATAGGGGTATAAATGAGCGAATTAAACCAATTTGATGGGATGAGGATGAAAATCGCATCCGCTGAAAAAATTAGATCATGGTCTCATGGCGAAGTTAAAAAGCCTGAGACTATCAACTATAGAACCCTAAAACCAGAAAAAGACGGACTTTTCTGTGAGAAAATCTTTGGACCTACTAAGGATTACGAATGTTCTTGTGGAAAGTACAAGAGAATTAGATATAAGGGTGTAGTTTGTGAAAAATGTGGGGTAGAGGTAACTAAATCTAAGGTTCGTCGTGAAAGAATGGGTCACATTGAACTAGCAGCACCTGTAAGTCATATTTGGTATTTTAAAGGAATACCTTCTAAGATGGGTCTACTCTTGGATATGAGCCCAAGAGTACTAGAAAAAATTCTCTACTTTGCATCTTATGTTGTTATAAATCCTGGTTCAACAGACCTTATGGAAAAACAAGAAATTTCCGAAAATGAGTACCAAGATGTAATCGAAGCCTATCCAGATGACACGGAATTTAAGGCAGCCATGGGAGCTGAAGCTGTTAAAGAGCTTCTAACAAATATTGACCTCAAGAGAGAATATGAACTTCTTCTAAAAGAACTTGACGAATCAACTGGCCAAAAGAAAGTTAGGGTGTCAAGAAGGCTCGAAGTTGTAGATGCCTTCCTTACAAGTGGCAACAAACCTGAATGGATGATTCTGGATGTGCTTCCAGTAATGCCACCAGAACTAAGACCAATGGTTCAGCTTGAAGGTGGAAGATTTGCGACAAGCGACCTAAATGACCTCTATAGACGTGTAATAAATAGAAATAACAGACTAAAAAGACTACTTGATATCGGAGCACCAGAGATTATTGTTCGTAATGAGAAAAGGATGCTCCAAGAAGCAGTTGATGCCCTAATTGACAATGGTAGAAGAGGACGTGCTGTAACTGGTGCGTCAAATAGAAATATGAAATCTCTATCAGACCTCCTAAAGGGTAAGTCAGGTAGGTTTAGACAAAACCTTCTAGGTAAAAGGGTCGACTACTCAGGTCGTTCTGTAATCGTAGTTGGACCAGACCTAAAGTTTAACCAATGCGGACTTCCTCAAGAGATGGCGCTTGAGCTTTTCAAGCCATTTATTATGAACAAGGTTGTAGATTGCGGTATGGCTCATAACCTAAAATCTGCTAAGAAAATGGTAGAAAAGAAAGACCCAAGGGTGTATGAGATACTCGAAGAAGTTATAAAAGACCATCCAGTTCTCCTAAACCGTGCCCCTACTCTTCACAGACTTGGTATTCAAGCTTTTGAACCAAAGCTTGTAGAAGGTAAGGCTATCAAGCTTCATCCTCTAGCTTGTAATGCCTTCAATGCGGACTTTGACGGAGACCAAATGGCTATCCACTTGCCACTATCAAATGAAGCCCAAATAGAAGCTAGACTTTTGATGATGTCAACCAACAACATCCTAGGTTTAAAAGATGGTAAGCCAATCACAACTCCATCTCAAGATATGGTACTTGGCGCTTATTACCTAACTACAATCAAGGAAGGTGCTAAGGGCGAAGGAATGGTATTTGAATCTATAGATGAGATGATGAAGGCCCTAACTGCAGGTTATGTAGAATTTCAGGCCAAGGTTTCTGTGAGGATAAAAAAAGATCCGCAAGATCCTGGTAAAATCGTAGAATCATCTGTGGGTAGATTTATCTACAATCAAGGTATCCCTCAAGACTTGGGCTATGTAAATAGAAAAGAAGATCCATACTCATTAGAGATAGATATGGTCGCTGATTCTGGAACTTTGAAAGATATAGTAGATAAATGTTTCAGAAAGCATGGCAATATAAAGACTGCTGAAGTTCTTGACTATATCAAACAAACAGGCTATAAGTACTCAACCCTATCAGGACTTACAGTATCAATGTCAGACGTTAATATTCCTAAAGAAAAATGGGATTTGATTGGCAAGGCAGATGCTGAGGTTGACAAGTATGATAAACTTTATAGAAGAGGACTCATAACTGACCAAGAAAGATACGAAAAAGTAATAGATATTTGGGGCAAGACAACAAACCTTGTAACAGATGCCTTGCTCAATGACCTAAAGTCAGATAACAACATCAAAATATTTGCTGACTCTGGTGCCCGTGGTTCTACCAACCAAATCAGACAGCTAGGTGGTATGCGTGGACTTATGAGTCAAGCCGATGGTAAGATAATAGAAATCCCAATCAAGGCTAACTTTAGGGAAGGTCTTTCAGTACAAGAATACTTTATCTCAACCCACGGTTCTCGTAAGGGTCTAACAGATACTGCCCTTAGAACTGCCGACTCTGGTTACCTAACTAGAAGGATGGTAGATATCTCTCAAGACGTTATCGTAACAGAAGATGATTGCCATACAGATGGCTATGTTGTTGCTCACGAGTTTAAGGACGGTAACGAACTTATAGAAAACCTTCAAACAAGAATCACTGGTAGAACATCTTTTGAGGAAATCAGAGATGAAAATGGTGAGGTTATTGTTCACAAGGATGAGCTAATCGACGAAGATATGGCAGATAAGATAATTGATGCTGGAATTAAGGAAGTAAAACTTCGTTCAGTATTAGAATGTAAGGCTAAGCATGGTGTGTGTGCGGCTTGCTATGGTAGAAACCTTGCAACAGGCAAGCACGTCAATGCTGGTGAGGCTGTAGGAATTATAGCAGCTCAATCAATCGGAGAACCTGGTACTCAGCTAACCATGAGAACCTTCCACTCAGGTGGTATAGCAGGCGTTGGAATTACCCAAGGTCTTCCAAGGGTTGAAGAGTTGTTTGAAGCAAGAAAACCTAAGGGACTTGCTTATATTGCAGAAAACTCAGGTACAGTTACCCTTATCCAAAATGAAAAGAAAACAGATGTAGAAATCCTATCAGACGATGGCTTTGCCAAAAAGTACAATATTCCATTCGGTTCAAGAATCCTTGTAAGAGATGGAGATGTGGTAAGAAAGGGAGATCAACTAACTGAAGGTTCTCTCGACCCACACGATGTATTGAATGTTTTAGGAAAAGTCGGAGTCCAAGATTATATAACCAAGGAAGTTCAAAAAGTATATAGACTACAAGGTGTAGAAATAGACGATAGGCACATCGAAGTTATAGCACGTCAAATGCTCAAAAAAGTTAAGATAGAAGAGTCTGGAGATACAAAATTCCTCCCAGGATCTCTCCAAGATAGACGTGAAGTTGATATCGAAAATGAAAAAATGCTCGAAGAAGGCAAAGAGCAAGCAACCTATAGCCAAGAATTACTTGGTATTACCAAGGCATCTCTTGCCACAGAAAGCTGGCTATCAGCTGCATCCTTCCAAGAAACAACAAGAGTTCTTACTGATGCATCAATCAAGGGCAAGATAGACGACCTCAAGGGACTAAAAGAAAATATCATCATAGGTAAACTAATCCCTGCAGGTACAGGTCTAAAAGCCTACAACGATGTAGAAATAGACTATGAAACCAAAGAAGCAGAAGACGCACAAATAGCAATGAACATTGAAGCTATTGAAGCAGAAGACGAAGAAGTCGTAGAAAATTAAATAAAATTAAGCCCACAAGCTAAACTTCTTTAACCTCAAAATACTTATGTAGATTTTGGGATGAAGTCAGAGCTTGTGGGCTTTTTTCTTTGCAATTAAGTTAATGGTTACTGATATTAAGATATAGGTAAAATTTTAGGCCTTAAAATCAAGGTTAAAGCTATAGTTGAAACTAGGCTTTGAGTTTTACTATATTTATTATCATTTCAAGAATTTATCAGCCATCCTAAGTCCTTCGGTAATTTTTAGGTTTTGAGGGCAGACTTTCTCGCATTTGCCACATTTGATACATTTGTTTGGGTCAATTCCTTCTGTTAGGTATGTTTCGTAGGCTTTCCTGGACTTATCTTTCTCATCATAGAGGTATGCCTTGTTCCATAGACTGAAGACTTTAGGGATATTGATTCCAACTGTGCAAGGTAGGCAGTATTGGCAAGAAGTACAGGCGATCTGCTCCCTGTTTTTATAGATAAGTCTAGCTTTTTCGTAGAAGGCTCGGTCGTCTTTAGTCAAAGAATCATAAGAAACTTCACTTGCGATTTCTATATTTTCCCTAACTTGGTCTAGGTTGTTCATTGCTGATAATACTGTCATCACATTATCAAGACTTAGGGGGAATTTGAGAGCCTCTTGGGCGGGAGAGAGGTCAGTGAATTCTTTTAAAGATTCCACAATTTCATAAGGAGGGTTTGCTAGTCTTCCACCCTTAATTGGTTCCATTATAATTACTGGAATATTCATAGCCTTGGCAAGTTGATATCCCCTTATTCCTGCTTGGTAGTCAATATCAAGGTAGTTTAATTGGATTTGGCAGACGTCCCAAGGATAGGATTTAATTATTTCTTCAAAGGCAGTATATTCATCATGGAAGGAAAATCCTACGTTTTTGACCAAGCCTTTAGCCTTAATCTCATCAAGAAAGTCAAAAATACCAAGGTTTACCATCTGTCTAAAACGATTGATATCAAGGGAATGGAGGAGGTAGAAGTCAAGATAATTGGTTCTAAGATTGGTCAATTGTTCATTAAATAATTTATTGAAGTCATCATAGTCTTTAACCAACCAGCAAGCTAGCTTGCTAGTAAGTTGGATCTCGTCCCTAAGCTTGTATTTTTCCAAAAATTTTCCCAGAAATTTTTCACTTTGACCCTTATGGTAGGGGTAGGCAGTGTCTATATATGTAAGTCCCCTATTAATAGCTTCTAGGATAATTTTTTCTGATTCTTCTTTATCGATTTTTCCATTATCACCGTCAAGAGTTTTAAATCTCATGCAACCAAAACCAAGCCTTGAGATTTTCTCTTCCTTATAGTCAAAATATTTCATATAAACTCCTTTACTATAATTCCGCCTGTTAATCTAATTGTATCACAAATTTTATATATTTTGAAAATCATAGGCAAAGATTTGCTTAACTGATTTGAAATGTTTTGATATAATTATAGGCAAGGAGGAAGTATGATTGACAAAGCAAAAATCAGATATTCCTATAAGTCAAAGGAACTTTCCACTATTCTTTCTTTTGTTTTGACAGGAATTGTAGTTGGCCTTGTTATAGGAACTTTTAAAAAGTCTATACACTTTTTATCTACAATAATGATTGATATCTTTAGTAAGGCCAATGGAAACATTGGTATTTATGTTCTAATAGCTTGTTTATTTATTTTAATTGGGACTTTTATTTATTATTTATCTAGGAAAGATCCGAATATTAACGGCTCTGGGATTCCTATAATCTATGGGATGCTTGACGATAAGTTTAAGGTTTGTTCTGAAAAAACCTTGATTAGAAAATTTATAGCAAGTGTTATTACAATAGGCTCAGGTTTGACCCTTGGTAGGGAAGGACCATCTGTCCAAATTGGAGGTCTTGTTGGAGATATTGTCCATAAGAGAACCAAGTCTAAGGAGGATAAGAGGTATTTTATAGGCTCTGCTGCAGGAGCAGGAATCGCTGTTGCCTTTAACGCACCTATAGCAGGAGTTCTTTTCACAATTGAAGAAATCTTCAAAAAAACTGACAGGAAGGTGTTTTTATCAACAGCTATCACGATTTTCACAGCAGTTATAACATCTGACCTCGTCTTTGGCAACCACCCAGCCTTGGTAGATGTGCCAGCCTTTAAGGTAATGAACCTATCAATGATTGGGATTTTAGCAGTTTTGGGGATAATTGTTGGACTTTCTGGCGTATTTTTCAATTATTGTGTAATTGGCTCTAAGGATGTCTTTAAGAAAATAAAAATAAGTCCCTACATCAAATACATAATTCCTTTTTTGGTAACTGCTGTGGTTTTGATGATGGATATAAACCTATTTGCATCAAGCGAAGAATTCATATTTCTAGCAAGAACTGGGAATATAGGATTGACAAAACTTATCTTTTTCTATTTTATGAAAATTTTTCTCCTAAGTCTTGCCTTCGGAGTGGGCGTACCTGGAGGAAGTTTGGTGCCTTTACTTGTAATAGGATCGCTTGTGGGAAATATAGTAGCGACTTCGCTTGTTATGCTAGGCTTACTTGACCCATCTTATATTTTTGTTTTTAGCATCTTGGGCATGTGTGGACATTTTTCTGCCATAGTTAGGGCGCCGATTACAGCTATAATACTTGTAGTAGAAATGACAGGTGGGGCTTTTGATTATCTGTTGGGAATTTCTGTAGTAAGCCTTGTAGCTTATAGTATAGCAGAACTTTGCAAGTCTAAGCCTTTCTATGAACACTTGTATGAATTGATGATTAGAAAGTAAGAAAAGGAATTTTCCCTTTTTTCTAATATATAAAAGGAGCAATAATGGATCATTACCTTACAAACGATAAGCCAAGCAAGGCTCTTATAAGATTTGCCCTTCCTATGGTTATTGGTTCGCTTTTTCAGCAAATCTATACCTTTGTCGACTCTGCCGTCGTCGGAAAATATGTAGGAGAGGCTGCCCTCGCATCTATTGGGGCGAGCTTTGCCCTAACTACAATTTTCATTTGTATAGCTGTTGGGGGTGGGGCGGGGGCATCTGTTCTCATAGCTAGATATTTTGGATCAAGAGACTATAAGAGAATGAAAAGTGCGATTTATACATCCATGCTTGGGTTTTTGTCCTTATCAGTAATTCTTTCTATCTTTGGCCTGATATTTTCTGAAAAATTAATGACAATACTTCAAACGCCAGCAGATATTATGGATATGTCTGTTCTTTATCTAAATATTTACTTTTATGGCCTACCATTTTTGTTCATGTACAACATTATTTCATCTCTCTATCAAGCCTTGGGGGAATCAAAAATCCCCTTATATTTCTTGATTTTTTCATCCATATTAAATGTTATCTTAGACATTTATATGGTTAGGGACTTAGAAATGGGCATAAGAGGAGCAGCTTACGCAACCCTCCTAGCTCAAGGTTTATCAGCTATTTTTTCTTTTTTGGTATTTATTAACCATCTAAGGAAATTTGACATAAGGGTCAATAAAATATTTGATTTGGAAGAGTTTAACCTTATAACAAAGCTTGCCATTCCATCCATAATTCAGCAATCAACCATTACCATTGGTCAACTCCTTGTTCAATCAGTAGTAAATTCCTTTGGAGTTGAGATATTAGCAGGATTTTCGGCAGCTATGAGGGTAGAAAGCCTAATAATTGTACCTATAACAAGTCTGGGAAATGCAGTATCTTCCTATACTTCACAGAATGTCGGGGCAAGTAAGCTTGATAGAATTAAAAAAGGACTTAGGGCTTCCCTTGCTATAGTCTTAGGATATTGTCTTTTGATATTTATTTGTTTGAAATTAAACTATGCGACAATAACTAGCTGGTTTATGAATGAAAATTCCTCAGCAAATACCTTATTAACAGCCAATTCCTACCTAAACTTCATTGCTTTTTTCTTTATCCTAGTTGGCAGTAAACATTGCGTAGATGGCCTTCTTAGGGGAGTTGGAGATGTTAGAATCTTCACCCTTGCAAATTTAATAAATCTTTTTATAAGAGTAAGCTTATCCATGACCCTTGCCCATAAAATAGGGGTTCAAATGGTATGGTACGCAGTTCCTATTGGTTGGTTCTCTAATCTTATAATCTCAACAAGTTATTATAAAATGATAGAGAAAGACCAGTATAAGTTGAAATATTAAAAAAACCCCAGAAGTTAGTTTTGTACCTAACTTTTGGGGCAGATTGAAATTTACCTATAAAATTTTAGAGTTATTAATCACTTTATATTATTTGTTGGGATTTACAGAATTTTTCTTAATAAAGTCATCTATTTTTTTGAAGTAGTCCTTATCAGCATAGACTGCATCTGCATGACGAAAGCCTTGGATAATTAATTTTTCCTTAATCCCCTTCTTTTTTTCAAACATCTCATCAGCCATCTCCTTAGGTATGAAGTCATCACCTGTGGTGTGGATAAACATAATAGGCACTTTAGATTTAGATACTTGGTCAATAGGATTAATTTCTTTTATGTTAAGACCAGCCTTGATTTGAGCCATAGTATTTGCCATATTGAGGACAGGAAAGCTTGGAAGATTAAATCTTAGACTTAATTCCTTAGCAAATATTTCCCACAAGGAGCTATAACCACAGTCATCAATTATGCTAGTAATGTTTTTTGGCAAATCAAATCCTGAAGCGTTTAGAACCGTTGCACCTCCCATAGATGTGCCATGGAGGGTTATCTGAGCATGGGGATTAATCTTTAGAATATAGTCCACAAATTTTAATAAGTCCTCGCTATCTTTACCTCCCATACCAATATATTTGCCATCACTCGGTTCATGTCCTCTCAAACTATAGGTGAGGACGTTGTACCCTAGTTTGTAAAAATTAGCTCCTAACATCTGAGCCTTCTTCTCACTAGACTGATAGCCATGAACTAGAATAATCCACTTATCCGTTTTTTTGGGTTGGCTATAGGTATGTCCATACAAATTCAGTCCATCACTTGTTCTTATACCAACATCTTTAGTTAGGCTTGCCACATCCACAAGCCACTTATCTCTCATATATTCTAGGTCTTTTTTACGCTTTTCCTTAATAGTTTCCTCTGAGGAAAGATTTTTCTTATCAGGTCGATTTTTCCCACCAGAATTGGCGACAAGGGCATAATTTACAAAATATGACCCGATAAAATAAGTCGAACTTACTGACAAAAGCACACATACGACTAGAATTTTCTTCCAAAGTTTATTAAATAATTTCATATTCACCTCGTTATTAAAACTAGATGAATATATTTTATAACTTTATAGCTAAAAAGTCAACAAGCTAGAGAACGAAGTCAGCTATGCACTTAGAAATTTGGATAATATCAACATTCGACCTAAAATCGAAGCTTAATTTGCTACCGTCATTAAAGGCAAGGATTAATTCGCTATCAATATCAAGCATTCCCGCAGTTTCCACACCGAAATATTGGACTTTGGAGTAAGGGTAGGAGATGTAGGATTTTTTCTTACCCGTTATCCCCTGGACATTTACTACAATTATCCTCTTGCTGGTAAAAATCACTTGGTCTCTAATAGTTTCAAAGGCTTGAATCAAGTCCTCTCCTGCAACCAAAAAATCCAAGACTTCTTTTCTTACCTTGCTTATATTAATTTGTTTGAGATTAAAAGTGTTGGAATCTCCAACAATCCCACTTCCTATTACTGGCATAAATTCTCCTTTTATATCAAAGTTAATAAACAAAAAACTCGAGCAAAGCCCGAGTTAGATCCATTATCAGAGTTAGATTAATTTTTTAACTTCTGCAAGGGCTGTAGCAAAGTCTACTTCATTAGTAACTTCTGGTACATATTCAACGTATTGGATTACGCCTTCCTTATCTACAATAACTATTCCCCTTGTTAGAAGTTTTAGCTCATCAATTAGGAAACCATACTTATTTCCAAATTCTCTTTCCTTGTAGTCTGAAACCATCTCAAGGTTTTTGATATCTTCATTTGAGCAAAATCTTGCTTGAGCAAATGGAAGATCCTCAGTGATTGTAACTATTCTTACATCATCTGATAGGTCTAGGGCATCCTTGTTGAATTTCTTGGCTTGGATAGCACAAACGCTTGTATCTAGGGATGGAGCGATAGAGTAAACAACAACCTTACCTAGTAGGTCTTCAGACTTAAAATCAGAAAGATCGTTTTTTGTAGCTGTGAAAGCTGGTGCTTTGTCGCCTTTTTTTACTTGATTTCCTAAAAGTGTTATTTTATCTCCTGCAAATGTAATATTCATATTTCCTCCTATATAATCTTTAATAATAATATTATACCCAAATTTTGTTAAAATAATATGTAAATGGAAATATGAGTTTTAAGATATTGATAGGAATTATTATTGTGATGAAAAATAATGATAG
>NZ_CAMXYR010000028.1 GCF_947253225.1 uncultured Anaerococcus sp.
CTCGGAGATGTGTATAAGAGACAGATATTATATTTTTTATAATTATAGGTATTATTGGATTTGTTTTACATGACAAACATTTGTATGTTCAAGATGATTTTGGCCACTGGGGAGTTTTAGCTAGGTTATTCTTAAGAACAGATCATTTAAATACTGTTCATGAAACTAGAATTGATTATACGGCATATCCACAAGCCTCTGCTTACTTTATTTATGGACTTGTAAGACTTATTGGTTATAGTGAAAGTAGAATGTTAGTAGCTAATGCTATTTTAGTTGTTTCGGGAGTATTTTGTTTATTTTCGTCAATTAAAGATTATAAGAAAGATATTGTAAAAATAATCTTACTTGTAGTTCTTGGTGTATTTGCGTGCTTTTATGATATAAGATTTCAAAGTCTAAGAGTAGATACAGTTATAGCTACGACTGCCTTTGGTGTTTTTGCCTACATTTATTATACAGATGTAAATAATTACAAGAATCTTTATTTTGCAATACCGATGTTTGTAAGCCTCGTTTTAGTAAAAACTAGTGCTATTTTATTTGCCTCTGTGGCTATAGCGTATTTATTTATAAAATATTATAGAGTTAGTAAAAAACTTGTATTTACTAATATAGCTGCTTTATTAATGACATTTTTATCTTGGAAGAACCATGTTAAATATAATTTTTCCTTAGGTTCAAAGCATGCCGTTTCAGTGAATAGATATGAGAAAATATTTGAGCAAAAAGATAGAGAGACAATTATTAAAATCAGCAGAGGATTCCTTAATAGGGTTAGAACTGATTATTTTATTATAGGGCTTATATTTTTGTTAATCTTTATATATTTGATTTATAATAAGGATAAAATTATAAGAAACTTAATTATACTGGTAATTTCCTTCTACGTTATCTATCAGCTAGGAAATTATTTCACATATATTTTCTCTATGGATGTAGGAGAAGCCTTAAGACTTGAAAGTTATGATAGATATATTAGGACAACTCATATTTATCTTGTAATGATATCTATATATATATTAAACCTTGATTATAATATAAGTAATGCTTTGAATCTCTTAATAGGAGCGCTTTTGATTTTTACTTGTTATTTTTCAGATTTGATTGCTCCATCAACACAAAGACAGATGGAAGCAATCGAGAATTTTAATAGGATGAGAGATGAAAAAGAGATTCCTCCAGGTAAAAGAATTTTGGTTAAATTTAAAGAAAGAGATAATTCTAGACTGTATACTAGAATAGTTATGTTTACTTTTGATACTTCAGAAGTGAAAGACACATTTGTAGGGGATGATAAACAATTTAATAAAGAAGACTTTGATTACATCATAGAAGAATAGGGTAGGCGGCTTGTCCGCTTACTTTTTTTAATCCACAAAACAAAGTATGATATACTATATACAAAGGAGATATGATGAAAAAAACTGTAATGTTAATTGATGGGTCGAGTTTGATTTTTAGGGCGTTTTTTGCTCTGCCTAAGCTCACCAACAATGACGGAGTAATGACTAATGGGGTTTATGGTTTTTTGACCATGTATAATAACGCCGTTAATAGATATAAACCAGACTATGTCCTTGTCGCTTTTGATAGGGCGTCAAAGACCTTTAGGCACAAGGAGTTTAAGGACTACAAGGCAACCCGTGACAAGATGCCAAGTGAACTGTCCTACCAGTTCGGAATTTTGAAAGATATTTTGGATTCCTTGAATATAAAATATACTGACCTTGAAGGTTTTGAGGCTGATGATATTGTAGGAACTTATGCCAAGATGGCTCAAGAGGCGGGCTACGACTCGGTTCTTATTACAGGTGATAGGGATTATTTACAGCTTGTCGATGAAAAGATTGTTGTAAATCTTACAAAAAAGGGTGTATCTGAAACCAAGGAATATACCGTCGATACTATAAAGGAAGAGTTTGGGCTAACTCCTAAGCAACTTATTGATGTGAAGGGGCTTGAGGGGGATAAGTCGGATAATATTCCAGGAGTTGACGGGATTGGTCCAAAGAAGGCGATTGACTTTATCAAGAAATATGGGTCTATTGAAGGACTCTATGAACATTTGGATGAAATTTCTGGCAAGAAAACTAAGGAAAGCCTAGAAAATAGCGAGGCTATTGCTTATATGAGCAAGAAGATAGGAACTATTGTAACATCTGCCCCTGTAGAATATGACCTAGAAGAAATTAAGGTTGGAACTCCTGACCTAGCTAGCCTTAGGGAAAAGTATGCCAAGTATAATTTCAATAAATTCCTTGATGACCTGGATGGCTCAAAGGAGATTGAGACAAAGACTTTCTCCTATAAAAAACTTGATGACTATGAAAGCCTGCTTGGAGATATTAGAAGAACAAAGGAATTTACCTTCAAGGTGCTTTATGACGGAGACCGATATATTCATAGCCAACCTCTAAAAATCGCCATCAAGACCAAGGATTCACCAACCTACATTGGAGAGCCGACAGATGAATTTGTAAGGCAGATGAAGGGAGTTTTTGAGGATGAGGATATTCTTAAAAATTCTTTTGATATCAAGGAAGATGTGGTTCTTTTGAACAAAATTGGTATAGACCTTAGCCTTCCCTATGATGACGTTATGCTCATGCACTACCTAATTGATCCTTCTAGGTCCTCCTATGACCTCAAAATCCTAAGCCAAGCCTACCTCGACTATGAAGTGGAAAATCCCACCGACCTTTTGGGTAAGGGCAAGAAGGCTCTTAGCTATGGGGACTTGGACTTTGCTAAGCTAGGAAATTTTGTGTCAAGTGAGCTAAATGCCATAGAAGATTCTAAGGAGAAGCTTGTAGCTAAGCTTAATGAGTATAAGATGTATGACCTTTATGAGGAGATAGAGATAAAACTTTCTAAGGTACTTGCTGATATGGAAATAGTTGGTTTTGTTACCGACAAAAAAGTTCTTGAGGATCTCAAAAAGGGCATTGATGAGGACTTAGAAAAGTTAACTAGAGAGATTTACGAGCTTGCTGGTTCTGAGTTTAACATAAATTCTACCAAACAATTAGGGGAAGTTTTATTTAAAGATTTAGACCTTCCTATAATCAAGAAAACTAAAACAGGGTTTTCTACAGATGCGTCAGTTCTCGAAAAACTCAGGGACAATCACCCAATTATTCCTAAAATAGAAAGATATAGAGAACTTTTCAAACTAAGGTCAACTTATATAGAAGGACTAGAAAATGCTATAGATGAAGATGGAAGAATAAGGTCGACCTTTAGGCAAAATATTGCAGCAACGGGCAGGCTATCTTCCCAATATCCAAACCTCCAAAATCTCCCTATAAAAACAGACGAGGGCAGACTCATAAGAAAGGCCTTCAAGGCTGGTGAGGGGAAAATCCTAATTGATGCAGACTATTCCCAAATAGAGTTAAGAATTTTAGCATCTCTTTCAAAAGATGACCATATGATTGAAGCTTTCAGGGAAGATGAAGATATTCACGCAAAGACAGCCTCAAAAGTCTTTCACACTCCTTTGGAGGAGGTTACAAAAAGGCAAAGGTCTGATGCCAAGGCTGTAAATTTTGGGATAATCTATGGGATAAGTGATTATGGACTTTCACAGAACTTAAATATTCCTAGGAAGGAAGCTAAGGAATATATCGACAACTACATGGCAAGCTATCCATCAATCAAGAAATACATGGATGGTATTGTAGAAAAAGCCAAGGAAGATGGCTTTGTTGAAACCCTCTTCAAGAGAAGAAGGTATGTGCCAGAAATTAATTCAAGTAACTTCAACGTAAGAAGTTTCGGTCAAAGAGTAGCACTAAATACGCCAATTCAAGGAACAGCTGCCGATATAATAAAGATTGCCATGATTGAGACAGATAAAAATATCAAAAAAGCAGGGCTTGATGCAAGGATAATCCTTCAAATTCACGATGAAATAATCCTTGAGGCAAGACTTGAAGATAAGCAAAAGGCTATAGAAATTCTTAGAGATTCAATGCAACAAGCTGCAAGGCTTGAAGTTCCACTTATTGTAGATATTGATACGGGAGATAGTATGTATGAATCCAAGTAGACTTGTAATCACTGGACTAATAGCCTCTGGCAAGTCAACTTTTGCTGATATTTTGAGAAAAAAGGGGGAAGTTGTAATTGATGCAGATGCTATTAACAAAAGTCTAATCCAAGAAGGTGGCAAAAATTATTTGGCCATCAAAAGGGAAAAGGACTTTAGCTCTGCCTTTTCTGAGGGAAAGCTCGATAAGAAAAAACTAGGGCAGATGATTTTTGAAAATCCTCAAAAAATGAGAAAGCTTAATGCCATCACCCACAAAAATATCATCGAAGAGATAGAAAAAGAAATAGAAAAAACCGATAAAACAAGAGTTTTTGTAGAAATCCCCTTATTTTTCCAGATGGAAGAAAAATTCCAAACTGACAAGGTAATCCTTGTAACTTGCGACAGAGACGTTCAAATTCAAAGGCTTATGGCAAGAGATGGAATAAGCAAAGATTTTGCCAAAACCAAGATTGAAAGTCAGGATATGCTGAAAAATATGATAGATAATAGCGATATAATAATCGATAATAGTGGAAACGAAAAAGACCTTAATAAAAAAATAAACAATATCTTAGATAGAGGTAACTTTTAATGAAAGTAATAAAATTTTTAGGAAAAACTCTAGGTTTCATAGTCCTAGCTATAGGAATATTTTTTGCGATAGTCTATGGCTTAATCGCCTATCAAACATCTAGGACTCAAATTTCCTACCAAAAAGAAATTAAAGAATACTCAGAAAAATACAATGTTGATCCCTTGCTTACAGCTTCGATTATAAAAGTTGAGTCAGATTTTGACAACAATGCCCAAAGCCACCAAGGGGCTCATGGCCTTATGCAACTTTTGGAAGATACTGCTAAACATTCAGCAGATGTTGTTGGGATTGAGTACTATCCAGAAAAGCTAAATGAAGTTAGCTATAACCTCGACTTGGGAGTAGGTTATTACGACTACCTCTACAGGTACTACAACAACAAGGACCTTGCCCTTGCTGCCTACAATGGTGGTGTTGGAAATGTAGATGATTGGATTAAGGATGGGATAATTGATAAAGAAAATCCAAATCCTTTGGATATTCCCTTTGAAGAAACTAGACAATATGTTACAAAAATCAATGCAAACTATGCTGTTATGAAAAAGTTTTACAAGGATGGCCTCCCAACTGATGAGGAACTTGGCAATCTCCGTGAACTAAGCATTAAAAATTTTAAAATTTTCATAAAAGATTTTATAAATAATATCAGATAAAGATTGAATGAAAAGCGATTTTAATTTATAATAGTAAGTGATCAATATAATAAGTAAGGAGAAATTTATGGCACTTAATTCCATGACATTTAAAAATGGTGTGCATATGGAGGAATATAAGGAGCTTACTGAAAATAGCGAGCTTAAACTTGCTAGCATTCCTAAGCTTGTAACAATTCCTTTGACCCAGCATATTGGGGCACCTAGCAAATGTCTAGTAGCAAAAAAAGACGAAGTTAGTGTAGGACAGCTAATAGGATCTGCTGTCGGAAATTTCTCTGCAAACATCCATTCCTCAGTTAGTGGAGTGGTTAAGGACATTATCGATATACAAACTGCCTCTGGCAAAAACGCCAAGGCAGTCGTAATTGATACCGAAGGTTTCGACCAAGATAAAGAATACATAGAAAAAGATAATGTAAGCCTTAATGCAGAAGAAATTGTAGAAAAGATTAAGGAAGCTGGAATAGTAGGTATGGGCGGAGCGGCTTTTCCTGCTCACATAAAATATCAACCAGCTAAACCAGTTGATACAGTAATTGTAAATGGTGCAGAATGTGAACCATACATTACTTGTGATGATTATTTGATGAAAAATAGGCCTCAAAGAATCCTAAAGGGGTTATGTCAAGCAATGAAGGCTGTTAATGCCACAAGGGGAATCGTTGCCATAGAGGATAATAAGCCAAAGGCTTACGATTCAATGGTGGCAGCCCTTGAAGACTTTGCTAGAGAAAACTCTAATCTTAACATCGAAATCAAAAAATTAGAGACCAAGTACCCACAAGGTGATGAGAAGAGGATGATAGATGTTTGTCTTGACAGACAAGTTCCAAGTGGTGGCTTACCAATGGATGTTGGAGCGATAGTATCAAATGTTTCGACAATGAACGCTATCTATGAGGCCTTATACATGGACAAACCTCTCTACGAAAGGATTGTTACAGTTACAGGCAAGGCGGTAAAAAATCCTACCAATATGCTTGTAAGGTGTGGTACAGAATTTGGTTACCTAATTGAAGAAGCGGGTGGAGCAGAGGATATTGCAAAACTTGTTAATGGTGGACCAATGTGTGGTATTGCTCAACCAGACCTAACTAGACCTGTCGAAAAGGCCAGCAACTGTATCCTAGTTTTAGCAAGTGATGAAGCTCAACCACTTGAAGTTAGCCCATGTATAAGATGTGGAAGATGTGTGGACGTTTGTCCTGTATACCTACTTCCTCTATATATCCACAAGTTCTCCCTTGAGGAAAGATTCGAAAAAGCTCAAGACTTTAACATTATGGATTGTATAGAATGTGGATCTTGCTCATTTGTTTGTCCATCTAATAGACCACTTGTTGAAGCCATCAAGTTTGGTAAGAGACAAATAAGACAAGCAGGAAAATAGGAGGAGTATATGGAAAATACAAAACAACTCTTGGTAACTGCTTCTCCTCATGTAAGAAGCAATCGTACAGTTAAGAAAGATATGCTAGATGTGATTATTGCACTTATACCAGCAGGCCTTGCCTCAGTATATTACTTTGGTTATAGGGCTTTGGTACTTATCCTAGCATCTGTAATAACTTGTGTGTTATCAGAATATATATTTAATAAAACAACAAAAAGAAAACAAACAATCAAAGATTTATCAGCAGTAGTAACAGGAATCCTACTTGCCTTCAACGTTCCATGCACCTTACCAGTATGGCAAATTGTGATTGGAGCAATGTTTGCAATAGTAGTAGCTAAGATGTTCTATGGTGGAATTGGACAAAATATTGTAAACCCAGCCCTTGCTGCAAGAGCCTTCCTAATGGCCTCATGGACCCAATCAATGACAAGTTTCGTATCACCAAAAAACATTGCTGCCCTAAAAACTGCAACAGACATTTCGACTGTAACATCAGCAACCCCTTTATCTGATCCTGCTAGTTATACAACAATGGATCTTTTCCTCGGAAATATACCAGGATGTTTGGGTGAAGTTTCAGCCATCGCACTTCTACTTGGGGCATGTTACCTACTAGTAAAAAAAGTTATTCACATAAGAATACCACTTACATATATAGTAACAGCAACAGTTTTATTGGGAGTTTTCGGAACAGGTTTCGCCGATTCTCTAAGAAATATCCTTTCAGGTGGTCTCTTACTTGGTGCATTTTTCATGGCAACCGACTACACAACCACACCAATGACAATCAAAGGTCAATATGTCTTTGCTGTAGGAGCAGGATTTCTTACAGCGATAATAAGAATTTGGGGAGGATACCCAGAAGGCGTATCATATTCAATCCTACTTATGAACTTAATAGTTCCAATCATAGAAACTTACACAAGAGATAAGACTTTTGGAAAAGTCGTGGCAAAGAAAGGAAAATAAAATGAATAATAGTTTGAAATTAGGTCTTAAATTATTCTTAATAACATCAGTTACTGCCTTTGCCCTAGCCTTGACAAACAATGCTACGAGCCCAATAATTGAAGCTAAGGCTCAAGAAAAACTTGAAGAATCATTGAAAGTAGTTTTTCCAGCAGATTCTTATGAGGAAGTCAAAGAAGCTAATGCTCCACAAACGCTAGAGAAAATCTACAAGGCGAGTGGTTCAAAGGGAGACGGATATGTCTTTCAAATATTATCACCGGGTGGTTATGGTGGAAATATTGAGTTTCTTATAGGAGTTGATAAAGACCATAAAATAACAGGATTTGCTCCATTAAACCATTCTGAATCAGCAGGATTCGGTAAACAAATGGAAGAAGATTTCTTCAAAAAAGGAATGGTAGGAGTAAGCATGGACGGAGAAGTTAAAGCTTCTAAGTCTGGTGGAGAAAACGAAATCGTAGGAATTACTGGCGCAACCATATCTACTAACACAATTCTTAGAGGTATCAATGACGCTGTAAAGGTCCTAGGTGAACTTAAATAGGAGATATTATGGAACAACAAATTGATAGACCTATTGAAAGTAAAAAAGCTCCAAAAGAAAATTTGGCAAAAGTATTCATTGAAGGACTATTTGCCAACAACCCAGTTTTTGTTCAAACTGTTGGTATGTGCTCAGTGCTTGCCATATCTTCATCTTTGACAAACGCCATAGGTATGGGAGTATCTGTAACTTTCGTAGTAGTGATGAGTAACTTGGTAATTTCTTTATTAAGAAATTTTATCTCAGATGAAATAAGAATTCCTGCCTTTATAGTAATAATTGCAGGTTTCGTAACAATAGTACAAATGTCAATCAAGGCTTACTTACCAGCCTTAGATGAATCCTTGGGTATCTTTATCCCACTTATAGTAGTTAACTGTCTTATCCTTGCTCGCGCTGAAGGTTTTGCTTCAAGCCATGGACCATTTTCTTCAATCATAGATGGTATTGGTCAAGGACTTGGCTATACTCTTGCTATATCAACCCTAGCTTTCTTTAGAGAGCTACTTGGAGCAGGAACACTTTTTGGAATGAGACTTATTCCAGAAACTTATACAATTGGATTCTTACAACAACCAGCATCATCATTTATAGTTCTTGGTATGTTAGTTGCAGCATTTAATGCTATTTCAAAGAAAAGAAAATAAGAGGAGATATTATGGGAAATCTATTTTCAATAATCATTGCAACTATTTTCGTAAGTAACTATGTACTAGGTCAATTCTTAGGTATCTGTCCTTCTCTTGGTGTTACAAGCAAGGTTGATACTGCACGAGGCATGGGTTTAGCGGTAATATTCGTTATAACACTAGCTTCAATTATTACTTGGATTATTCAATACTACATATTAAATCCACTAAACATCGGATTCTTACAAACAGTTGTATTTATATTAGTAATTGCAGCTTTGGTTCAATCAGTAGAAACAGTAATGAAAAAATCAATGCCAGCCCTATATGGAGCCTTGGGAGTTTTCCTTCCACTAATCACAACAAACTGTGTGGTTCTCGGTGTTGCTATTAAGGCGATTGATTCATCATACACTCTAATAGAAACTATAGTCTATGCTCTAGCAGCATCTGTTGGTTTCATGTTAGCTATTATGATACTTGCTTACATCAGAGAAAGAATTGAATATAATTCATTACCAGAAACCTTTAAGGGAGTTCCAATAACCCTAGTTACCCTAGGTCTTATGGCAATTGCCTTTATGGGATTTGCGGGACTAGCTTAGGAGGAAGTGATGATACAAACTATTATAATTCCAATTGTGGTTCTTGCTATATTGGGTTTTGTCTTTGCTGTGGGCCTAGGTTTTGTTAGTCAAAAATTCCATGTAGAAAAATCATTAAAAGAACAAGAAGTAAGAAATTGTCTTCCGGGTGCTAACTGTGGTGCTTGTGGCTTCCCAGGTTGTGATGGACTTGCAGCAGCAATCGCTAAGGGAGAAGCTCCAGTAGATGCTTGTGCCATAGGTGGTAAGGCAACAAGTGATGCTGTTGCAGCAGCTATGGGAGTAGAAGCAGTAGGTGGAGCAGATAGAAAAGTCGCTATAGTAAAGTGTGATGGAACTTGCGAAGCAGCAAAAGACATCTTCCAATATTCAGGAATCGAGGATTGTAGAGCACAAATTGCACTTTTTGGAGGCAAGAAAGCTTGTAATTATGGATGTGTTGGATGTGGGTCATGCGAGAAAGCTTGTCCATTTGATGCCATCCATGTTAAAGAGGGTGTTGCTATTGTGGACAGGGATAAGTGTGTTGCTTGTGGTAAGTGTGTAAGCACTTGTCCCAAAAATATTATTACCCTTGTTCCAATAAGTCAAAAACAAGTGGTTATTTGTTCAAGCCACGATAAGGGCAAGGATGCAAGAAATAATTGTAAAAATTCTTGTATTGGATGTAGCATTTGTGCGAAAACTTATCCAGAAGCCTTTGCTATGGATAACTTCCTTTCAGTAGAACAAATTGGAAAAGATTTTGATCCAGACCTTCTAAAACAAGCGGCAGAAAAATGTCCAAACAAGTGCATAGAAGTTTTTGAGTAAGAAATTAACAGCGTAGAAAGCTACGCTGTTTTTCTATGCCTTAAATTGACAATCAAGTAAATGAAATGATAAACTTAAAGGTGAGGTATAATATGAAAATCAAAAAAGGTGATATTATAGTTATAGGTTTCTTGTTGATGTTTTCACTTGCCTTTTCCTTTATTATTACAAAAATAACCTCCCAAGCTAAGGGAAATATTTTAAGGATAAAGCAAGATTCTAAGATTATCAAGGAAGTAGCTTTGGATAAGGACCAAGAATTTAAGGTAGAATACCTTGGCCACTATAACATAATAAAGATAAAGGATGGCAAGGCTTTTGTGTCAGATGCCGATTGCTCAGATAAGATATGCACTCATATGTCTCCCATCCATAATGTTGGTGAAACAATTATATGCCTACCCCATAGGTTATTTTTGGAAGTTTATTCTAAGGATAAGAAGGCTGGGGGAGACGATCAGATAGATAAGGTGGTTAGATGAAAACTCAGGTAAGAAAAATCACGAATCTTGCTTTATTTACAGCTATGGCTCTTGCCATATCTTTGCTAGAGCATTACATTCCCTTGCCTATACCTATTCCAGGTGCAAAACTTGGACTTTCTAATATAATATTATTAGTTGGCTTATACTTTTATGGGCTTAAGGCTGGTCTTACGATTGGGATTTTGAAGTCATTTTTGCTTATTCTTATTACAGGAATGGTTTCTTCATTTTTTTTCTCAGCTATGGGAGCAATCCTTGCTTGCATTTCAATGAGCCTAAGCATTAAATTTTTGGATAAAAGTCTAAGCTTCATAGGAGTAAGTGAGATAGGGGCTTTCTTCCATAATTTCGGGCAAGTTCTTGTGGCTACTGTAGTTATGGGAAATATCAAGATGTACTACTACTTTCCTCTTTTAGTTTTTGTGGGGACTTTTACTGGATTTTTTGTTGGACTTAGCTCTAATTATATTATTAGGCATATGGAAAAAATTGGGATAAGCAGATATCATGGAAACAAAGACGATTAAGGACTTGGATATTTCAGATAGACCAAGGGAGAAGATGATTAATGAAGGCTATGAAGCTCTCAATGAGGAGGAGCTTCTTGCTGTCATTTTATCTACAGGTTATAAGAATAAGAATGTAATAGAATTGTCCAAGGAAATCCTAGCTTCCTTTAGCTATGAGGAGCTTTTGGAAGTAGAAGTAGATGAACTTATAAAAATTGATGGCATCAAATTAGCTAAGGCTACAAAAATTGTGGCGAGCCTCCAATTAGGTAGGAGAATTAGCGAGAAGGTAATTAAGAAGAAAATCAAAAAAATTACTTCAAGTGCTGATGTCTATACTTATATGAAAAACGAACTAACCTTTAAGAAAAAGGAACATTTTGTTGCCATCCTTTTAGATACTAAAAATGTTATAATAGCAGAAGAAACAATTTCCATAGGCGACTTGTCTTCTACTATTGTAAATCCAAGGGAAGTATTTAAGCCTGCCATAAAAAAGTCGGCTAAGTCAATAGTTCTAGTACATAATCATCCAAGTGGCAATCCAACTCCATCTATGGAGGATTTACAAATAACCAAAAGACTTGTCGATGCTGGAGAAATCTTGGATATAAGTGTTCTTGACCATATAATAATAGGCAAGGATAAGTTTTATAGTTTTAAAAAAGAAGGAAATATTTGAGGGGTAAACTTATGAATTTTAGAATTCTTGCTTCTGATTTTGCAATAGATCTAGGAACAAGCAATATATTAGTATATAAAAAGGGTGATGGAATTATTGCAAAAGAGCCATCTTTTTTGCTTTTAGATGAGAATAACACCAAAGTTTTGGCCATAGGGGATTCTGCCAAACAAATGCTTGGTAAAACTCATGACAAAATTCACCTAGTAAAGCCTATAGAAAACGGAGTAATAACCGATTTCAACTTGACTGAAGCCCTGCTAAATTATTTTTTCAAGAAAGTTAATAGTGGTTTTTCCTTCCTCCAGCCTAGAGTTGTTATCTGTGTTCCATCAGGAATAACTGATATCCAAGCGAGGGCTGTTGAAGATGCGGCTCTTCATGCGGGAAGTAGGGATGTAATCCTTGTAGATGAGAGTCTAGCAGCAGCTTATGGGATGGATCTTGGCCCAGATGAGCCAAAGGGAAGCCTAATTGTAAACCTCGGTGGTGGAGTAAGCGAGGCTTCAGTAATTTCTCTTAATGGAGTTATAACAAATAAGTCTATAAATAAGGGAGGAGATTATATAGACTCTCTTATAGGAGATTACTTTAGAGATCAACTTTCTCTTGAAATTGGAGAAAATACAGCAGAAAATGTGAAAAATTCAGTCCTAAGCCTGAGGGTAAAGGATAAGAAACTTTCTATAGAGGTTGATGGTCGTGACTTAGAAACGGCTATGCCTAAGACTGTTAGCATAACAAGTGAGAGCTTACTATCTTGTATAATGCCATTTGCAAATACGGTTGTAGATATGATTTATGAGGTTTTGGAGAAAACTCCACCTGAAATCAGTTCAGATATCAAGAAAAATGGTATTTACTTGACTGGAGGACTTACAAAGCTTAGGGGTCTTAGCGAATATATATCCGAAAGAATGGGTCTTTCCGTAAGCGTATCTGAAGATCCGATATCGGATGCTATAAAGGGTGCTGGAATTATATTGGACAATCCTGATAGATTTGTTAAGTATCGTAAGTAGGTAATTATGGCATACAGAAGAAAGAAGAAAAACATCAAGGGATTTGTAGTTACAGTTTTTAGTTTGCTAATAATTATAGCTATCTCTTCTCAAACAAAAAAAATAAATGAAACAGGGTCAAATATAGCTAATACTATCTTTGCCCCAGTAGAAAAAATCACTTATTCAATATCATCTGTCATCAAAGAACAGGTAGAAAGAACCATAGGGTCTAAGGAAACAAGGGCAGCTGTCGAAAAGCTCGAGGAGGAAAACAAGGCTTTAGAGATTGAAAATTCCAAGTTAAACACTATCATTTCTCAAAAAGATTTTTTAGAAAATGAGAAAAATGCCCTAGATGCAACTAAGAACGACTATATGACTGCCTATGTTGTAAATACTGACTCAAACTCTATGACCAAGAATTTCACCATAGATAAGGGCAAAAAAGACGGTATTGAAGTAAATGATATAATCCTACAGGCTGTTGGAGATTCAAAGTATTATACAGGCCTTGTTGGAAAAGTAACCCAAGTATATCAAACGACTGCTAGGGTTGAGACAATCAATTCCAAGTCAAATGATGTATCTTTCATCAATTCCAAAAGCGGGGACTATGGAGTTATAAATAATTTCACCCAAAAAACTATCCAAGGTTATATGCTTGATGTTGATAGTGAGGTTAAATCTAAGGATGTTCTTTTGACAAGTGGACTTGGGGGAATTTATCCAGCAGGTATTTATATAGGAACAGTTTCTAATGTTACAATGAGTCAGGACGCTCTAAAGAAAAATATAACCCTCAATTCGCCAGTCGACTTCTCCCACCTATATAGGGTCTTGGTTTTGAAGCAAACTGACAAGTATAGCGTGGATGAAGTTGTTGAAAATGAAAATTACCAAGGAGAAAATGATGAATAAGGTCAAGACTTTCTTATTGTTATTAATATCTTTTATCTTGCAAACTACAGTATTTTCTAAAATCAATATCTTTGGAGCAAATGTAAATATATTAATACCAGCTCTTGTTGCTATATCACAATTCTTGGGAGGAAAGACTGGTGGCTATAGTGGCCTAATCCTAGGTCTTGTGGAAGATTTTCTCCTAACTTCCTTCATAGGAGTAAGAGCCTTATCCTATTACTTAATTGGCTATGTGGTTGGCTCTAAGGACTTTAAATTGCCAAGAGACAGGGCAAGCGGTGCTTTGATTACGGTTGGGGCGAGTATTTTTAACTTCCTTCTTGTTTCTGTAATTTATTTTCTCCTAGGGAAAAGTTCAGCAGATATCTTAGCCTACCTTCCTATAGGACTTATAATCGAAGTGGTCTTTAATGGATTGATATACATCCTCTATAACTTAATTGTAGGTAAGATTATGTACCTTCCTACCTACAGAATATAAGGAGGGAATAGTTTGAGAAAACTTAAAGAAAAAAGGTTGGTTTTTGTTCAGCTTCTTGTAGGATTCTTGTTTCTTGTCATAGGATTGAGACTTGCCAAGGTCATGCTTGTTCAAGGTGATTATTACAGAGACCTTTCTGATAATAGAAAAGTTAAGGAAGTTGATGAAATTGCCAGCCGTGGAAATATTTACGATAGGAATGGGAAAGTCCTTGCGACCTCTATTCCTTCTTTTGCTGTTCAATTATACAAGGATCAACTAACTAGCCTAAGTGAGGATAGAAAGCTTGCAAACATATCAAGACTTGTAGATATTCTTGAAGAGGATGGAGTCAATTACACAGAAGATTACAATCTTAGGATAAACTCTTTTGAATTTAAGGATAAGAAAAGTTATTTCAATCACAAGCAAATGCCAAAAGATACAGTAGTAGACTTGATAATAGACAACGATTTGGTCAAAAATCTTATCGAAGGCGTATATACAAAGGATAATATCCAATATGAGACTGCTAACACTGCCCTACTTGCATTAAAAAAGAGGGGGATAGATATCCCTTGCCATGTAAGTCAGAGTGATGGTAAACTTGATATAAGCTTTAAGGAAAATGCTGAAACTAAGTTAAAGTCAATAGGAAGTCCCACCAATGCTGATCCTGTTGATGTAATAGTAAATCAAATAGGAAACGACAGGTCTGTTATTTCATCTATCCTCCAAAACTCTCATGCTAGAAGGATAGCCTATGATATTCTAAAGGCTAACAAGCTTGAGGGAGATGTAGAATTAAAAGACTTTGCTGTAAAAACTGACGAAGATTTCTTAGAGAAAAAAGCAAAACTCCACAAGTTGTTTGATAAAATCACCTACGAATCCAAGGCTAAGGATGACTTTTATGAGATTGTAAAAAATTCTACCATAGATGATGTTCTCAAGGAAGCAAGTGTTGATGAAAAGGGACAGTACATAATACCTGCCAACATCCTTATAGAAGAGCTCGAAAATATGGGCATATACGCTAATTTTGAAACAGAAGTTGTAACCGAAAAAGAAGATAATAAGAATGAATATTCTGTGGAAGTAAGGTATAAAAACCCAGAAGCAGGAGATCCTGTTAAGGCTTTGGCTAAGCTTGCTGACCAGAAAGGGCTTTTGAAAAAATTAATTTTATCAGAAGATATCAAATACCTTGCCCAAAATGCCAACACCAAAAACAATATCTACCCAAATATAGATATAACTGATAAGGACCCAAAAGAGTGGGATTACACCTTTGTCAAAGATGAAAAAGACTTCTACACCTACTACGCCCAAAAGGATAGGGCAAACTCGACTGATGATATAGTTGAGCTTCTAAGCAAAGAAGAGGATGCAGGAAAAATTCTAGCCTACCTAAAGAAGGTAAATAAGATAGAAAAATACAATGACCACGAAGCTATAGGCATTTTAACCATAGATAACAAACTTAATAGACAAGGAAACTTTGGCTATAGGCCTATAAACATCGTCTATAACTTAGATGAAACCACTGTTCTAAAAATAGAAGAAAAGATAGACAAATCATCAGGAATTGTCGTTGAAACAATTCCTATAAGGCATTATCCAAATAGGTATCTGGCAAGCCATATCCTTGGATATATGGGACCAATTGCCACAGGCGAAGAGCTTGAAAAGTATGTAAATAAAAGAGGCTACCTAAGAGATGAAATCATAGGAAAAACGGGAATTGAAGAATCATATGAAGATAACCTCAAGGGTAAAAATGGAAGGTCGCTAGTTACAGTAGATTCAAATGGAAATAGGAAACAAACTATTTCTAAGTCAACCTCAGAGCCAGGAGACGATGTATACTTAACAATAGATAAAGACCTCCAAGAAATGGCAGAAAAATCTCTCAAGGGAGTGCTAGAATCTATAAGAAGAGGTTCTAGTTATGAATCGGAGTATGGAAGTTTTGCTCCAATAAAACCTGCCCCAAATGCTGAAAGTGGAGCAGTTGTTGTAACAAATGTCAAAACTGGACAAGTGCTTGCTATGGCATCATTCCCAGACTACGATCCAAATATTTTCGCTACAGGAATATCATCTTCTGACTGGGAATCCCTTCAAGTAGAAGAAGGTGCAGGGCCTCTTGTACCAAGACCTATGCTTAATATAGCTAGTCAAACTGCAGTTATGCCAGGTTCAACCTTTAAGCTTGTTACAAGCCTTGCAGCCCTTGAGAAGGGGCTTGATCCTCTAGCTACCAATTATTGTCATGGCTTTATGGACATTGGTAATAGTAGATTTTCATGTTTGATTTATACAGAAACAGGTCATACCAATGGTGAAGAAAACTTGTATGGAGCAATAAGAGATTCTTGTAACTACTATTACTACACCCTAGCATTGGGCAAAAATCCTGAAGATGGAGATACTCTAGGTGTGAAGCTAGAGCTAAATGATGTAAGAACGGCTGCAGAAAAACTTGGCCTTGACCAAAAAACAGGAATAGAAATCAATATTCCTCAAGAAACTGTAGGAAACATTCCATCAATAAACAAAAAAATTGAAGTAACAAAGGCAATCCTTAAAAAATATCTCGAAAACAACTTGTCCATATTTATCAAGGAAGATGTGAAAAAGACCAAGGATGAGTTTAAGGAAGATGTTGCAAACATAGTTCGTATGGCTGATGACCCTGAGGGCTGGCCAAGGGATAAGATAATAAAATACTTAGAAAATATGGGATATGATGCTGAAGGATACTATGATGGACAAATAGCAAGTCTTGCTGATACAATCAAGTTCACCTACCTAAACCAAGCAAACTGGGATGTAACAGATATGCTAAACATAGTTATAGGTCAAGGTCAAAATGCCTATACACCTCTACAAATGAATAGGGTTATGTCAACAATCAGCAATGGTGGATACTTGAACAAGTTTACCTTAATCGATAAGATATCAAACCACGACTCCAAGGAAGTTCTCTTCCAAAACGTAACAGAGTCAAATAAGATTGACATCAAAGATACTAAACATCTTGAAGATATCAAATATGGGGCTATGCTAGTAGCTAAAGACAATGCTATCCTAAACCAACTACCTATAGACATAGGGGTAAAGACAGGAACAGCGGAAGTTGAAGGTAAGAATGCTGATGGGTCTGACTATTATCCATATGCTTGGATGATTGGCTTTGCCCCATATGACGATCCAGAGATTGCTGTATCTGTAATCCTAACCCAAGGAAATACAAGCTATCATGCATCTCCTATTATGAGAGATATTATCGGCAAGTATTTTGACCTCAAGGTCAATACTTCAAATCCTGACCAATCGGTTCAAGATATAAATAATATTGAATATGGTCATAATGAATCACAGCAAAGCCAAACTGGACAAAATCCAAATGGGAATGTTGGCAATACGCAAGAAGCTGATCAAGAAAAGACAAGTGAAGGGAACCAATGATGAAAGTTTATATAATTAATTCAAGCGAAGAAAAAGATAGGGTAAAATTCGCAGTAAGTCTTGCTCAAAGGCTAAAGAAAAAGGGGAAAACTCTCCTCATATCAACCCAAAGACAGGAAGTTAACATCGAAGACTTCTTTGGCAAGGATGGGATGATTACCTACGACTTAGCAGATTACTTCTTGGATAGGATAGCCTTTGAAGATGTTTTAGTAAAAGATGAAGGGTTGGACTTTATCATAGGGCCCCTTCTTGATGATAAATACGAAATCAAAAAAGAAGATATGGATAAGCTTATCAGTCAAGAAGGCTATGATTTTCTAGTAATTGATAAGATAGACCCAGACCTATTTAGTGAAAAAAAATCTGTCCTCCTTGTAGAAGAAGGCAAATTCCCAACAAACATCAAGGAAGATAGTTTCTTCATAAGGGAAGTGTCAAGCTCTTATGATATAAGGCTTTATAAGGAAAAAATCGAAGCTTTTGGCAAAAACTTCCTAGGAGAAGTTAAGGCGACAGAAGAATTTGATGGGGTGGTTGACAATTTAATTAATGAAAATTATCAGATAGTTCCAAACCTATCCTTCTTTGAGAAATTAAAATTGAAGTTTAGCAAATGACAGATTTTATCTTTGTGGACAAAAAAACAAAGGTTCTAGCAAAAATCATAGCTGATAGGGTGGTCGAAGTTAAATTTTACGATTCGCTCATAGGCAATATCTACAGGGGAAAAGTTATCAACAAACTCGATGCCCTCAAAGGCTATTTTGTAGAATATGCCAAGGGAGAGACTCTGTACTTAACATCAACCATTCCCTACAAGATTGGAGATAATGTAATCGTCCAATATGTAAGAGACCCTGCAAATGGCAAACTAGCTCTGGGGTCTCTTAATTTTAAGCTAGAAAATGAAAATTATTGGGTCAAGAGATTTCCACAAGCAAAAGGGCCTAGTCAAAAAAATACTAAGAAAAGAGATAACAAGCTCTACAAAGACCTAGCTAGTGAAAAAGAAAGATTGATAAGGGAAGAGAAGTTTTATCCGACGCCAAAAATACTTTACGAAAATTCCTACCTAGACACCTATCTTAGGGAAAATTCTAATCTAGCAATAATTGAAGGGAACATAAAAGAACTCAAGCAATTCAAAGACGCCCTCCAAATAATCAAAGAAAAAAAGATTAAATATGGGGACTATTCAATCATAATTGATGATCTAGAAACTCTTACAGTTGTAGATGTAAACACAGATGGCAAAAAGTCAAAAAATAAGAAGGACAAGTTTCTAGAAAACATAAATTTGGAATTGATTGACTTTATAGCCTACAACCTCAAACTCAGAAATGTTGGAGGAATGGTTGTAATAGATTTTCTTAGAAACGAAAATAAGGAGATAATAGAAGAAACTTTCAATAAAAAAGCTAAAATGTTTGGTCTTGAATGTGAAATATTTGGATTTTCACCTATGGGACTTTTTGAAATGACCATAAAAAGAAGAGGAGATAGCTTATACAGGGAACTAGACCTAAGGAATTTACTTTCCTAGGTCGAAACCTGCGACTAAGTCCTCTTTTTTTTCTTTGGTCAATTTTTTTATGGAACGCTCCAACTTTAGACCCTCCGACCTTGTAGAAACTTCCTCATAATAAACAAGCCTTACAGGAAGCCTACTTCTTGTGTACTTGGCACCCTTACCAGAATTGTGGACAACTAATCTTCTATCAAGATTAGTTGTATAGCCAGTATATAGGGAATTATCAGAACATCTTAAAATATAGACGTAATGACTCATGAGAAAATCTCTCCGACAACCCTGCTAATGAGGTCAAAATCAAATCCTTTACTAGCCAGATGCCTGTAGACCTTGTTCTTATTAGCAAAAGAATAATCCCCTCGAGCCTTCTTCTGAGCAAAATACTTGGCCCTTTCATACTCTTTTTCAGCATCAATCAAGTCAAGATTTTCATCGATAAGAGAATCGGGGATTCCCTTAATCCTTAGCTTGTACTTAATTTTATTTCTTGGCCAACCATTAATAGACGACTTATCAGAAATAAAGGCACGAACAAACTCATTATCATCAATCAAATGAAAATCGACTAGAAAATTCATAACCCTATCAACAACATCAGCCTCATATCCCTTATCTCTGAGGATTTTACCTATTTCAAAGCTAGTCTTATTAGCATAGGAAATTCTCGACAAGATATAATTTTTTGCTCTATTATAAGAATTTTCTTCTGAAATTTTCTTAAAGTCAGCAAAATCAACCTCATCATTCCTAGAAATCCCCAAATCATTAAAAAAATCATAGGAGACATAAAAAAATTCACCAGAGATATTCAACCTACACAAGTTATATTTATCGGAATAATCAATCTCTTCTACAATCATAGACCAGCTAGAGAATTGTAAGCACTATAAATAATAGGAGCTACCATAGAAATTGCAATAACAATTGCAAAAATTTTAAGAATTGTTTTTCTACTTTTCATAATTCACCTCTTGTTCCTATTCTACTACTTATAAGGCAAAAATAAAAATAATAAAAAATACTTGCACATAAATAAAATTCATGGTATTATATATATTGTTGAGAGAGAGATAAGACAAGGAAATCTTAAATAAAAAGAAATAATTGTTAAAAAAACTTGACAAGCTAGTTCGTAAATGGTATTATGAAATAGTGATGGCTTGGTGGGTATGGTCCAGTTGGTTAAGACACCTGGTTGTGGCCCAGGAGGCCGTGAGTTCGAATCTCACTACTCACCCCATATGCGGGATTGGCGGAATTGGCAGACGCGCTAGACTTAGGATCTAGTGGGAATTTC
>NZ_CAMXYR010000029.1 GCF_947253225.1 uncultured Anaerococcus sp.
GTAGACTTCTTTAGAAGCCTAGAAATCCCAGTAAGAACTCTCGAATGTTGCTCAGGAGACCTTGCCGACCTCAAAGTAAAATCATGCGACGTTGAGGCATGGAGTCCAAGACAAAAGAAATACTTTGAAGTAGGATCTTGCTCAAACCTCGGAGATGCTCAAGCAAGGAGACTCGGCATAAGACTAAGGGGAGAAGAAGGCACCTACTTTGCCCACACCCTAAATAACACAGTAGTAGCTCCACCAAGAATGCTAATAGCCTTCCTAGAAAACCTCCTCCAAGCAGACGGAAGTGTAAAAATTCCAGCTCCTCTCCAAATGTATATGGGTGGCAAGGAAAAAATTGAACCAAAAACTAAATAGACGCCCAAAAAGCTTAGCATTAATTTTGCTAAGCTTTTTTTGTAAAAATATTAGGAGAGTTTATTTTAAATTTTATTCGCCCCAGAATTGGCTAGCTATTTTTTGTCCTTGGTCTATTTTCTTCCATTGCTCTTCTTCGCTTAGTTCATTTCCGCAATCACATGAGGCAAAGCCACATTGGTGGGATAGGTAGAGTCTGTTTTTATCTATGATTTCACTTGCCTTAGTTAGGAGGTCGAGGGTTCTTTTCTCATCGTCAAGGGTATTGGTCTTACTTGATAAAAGTCCTAGAACTATTTCTACATCATTCCTATCCTTGAAAACCTCGAGAGCCTTTAATGAGCCTGCTCTTTCATCATCCCACTCAAGGTAGAACCTATCGTAATGTTGATTTTTGAGAAAGAGGTTGGCTATGGAATCATAGCTACCAGCTCCAAAAAATCTTGATGCATAGTTACCCCTACAGTTGTGGGTATAGACAAGAAGTCCGAGCTCGTGTCCATAGTCAATCACTTCATTGTTAATATCTATATATTTTTGAGCAAGGCTAAGGTCTTTAAGCTCTTCCTTACTTTTGCCATCAAATTGACTATTATCTGCCTCATCTGCAAACTGTTCCCATAGGCAATCGTCAAATTGGATTATTTTTCCGCCTGCAACTTTGAAATCGTCTAAAAATTCTTTGTAGGAATTAATAAGGTCTGAGCAAAAATCTTCGTTTGATTTGTAATAGGTAGAATCTTTAACAAAGCCAAAATTAACAAGCTCTCCATAGATATGAGCAGGAGATGGTATACATTGTTTGACTTCACTTCTACCATTTACCAATTTTTTAAGTCTTATAAAGTGGTTGATAAATTCGTGGTTTTTGCCTGAGAGTTTTCCGACAAGTCTTATACCAATATCTTTCCTAGTTTCAAACTTGTGGCAACCATCCTTATCTTCAAAAAAGTAGCCAGATTCTTTTATAAATCTTTCTACACCATCAAGACCCCATACAAAGTCAAGATGCCATAGAGACTTTGAAAATTCACCGTCAGTAACTTGGACAAGACCATGGGCTAGTTGTTTTTCTACTACATCGGAAACGGAAGCATCCTCACAATTTTTATATCCTTCTAAATCTTCATAGAAAGGATAGGTGATATCTTCTCTGTTTTCGATTTCTCTCTTATATTTTAATAATTCATGGTTTCTTAGTAATGATCCAACAGTTAAAAATCTTTTTGACATAATTTACCTCTTTTTTTTCTATTTTTTTACTTATTCTTTTTAATGTAACATTCTAACAAATATGGCGCCATTAGAAAATTTAACTATGTATCCTTAAAAATTAATTCAAAAAGAGCCCCATCCTATAAAGGACGAGGCTCTGCCACGTGTTACCACCTAAATTTCAAATTAATCTCACAATTAATAACTCATCGAGTACAAACATACTCTATCGCTATAACGGGCGATCCCGTCTTACCTTAAATATCGGGCAAGAAACTCAAAGGCCATTTTCAATTTGACTTCTCCAGACTATTTCCACCAACCATAGCCTCTCTGGGTAGGTCTATCAAATCTACTTTTCTTATCACAGTTTATTTTCTATGTTTCAAATTATACACAGACTTTTGCTTGGTGTCAAATTATTTTTTATTTTTTTAAATAAAGACCTTTTCAGTTAGGATATAATCAAGCTTTATATCATAATCGAAAACTGGAATGTTTACTGACTTAAAAATATCTGCAAAAAGTCCTACTGAAATTGTATCAGCTTTTTTCAAAAATTTATCGTAGTAGCCTCCACCATAGCCAAGTCTATTTTTATGGGAATCGAAGGAAAGCCCTGGGACAAGGCTTAGGTCGGGATTGCTTATGGAAATCTCAGATGGTGTTGTCCTAATTCCAAAAGATCCCTCAACAAGCTCATCCCAACTTTCCAATTTATTTGCGGTCATAATTTTATTTGAAAGGTAGGGAACATATACTTCCTTACCAGTCTTTAAGGCATGGTCAATGATTTTTTGTGTTTGGATTTCCTTATCTAGGGCAACATATACAAAAATTGACTTGGAATTTTTGTATAGGTCAAGGTCAATTAATCTCTCGAAAATTATATCTGATATTTGTTTGATTTCTCCTTCTTCCATATCTCGTCTGAGATTTAGGAAGAATCTCCTCAATTCACTTTTCATGGATTTTCCTCTCGAATATCTGCATCACTTTTTTCTTTATTGTCTTATTTGCTGGTTTTTTTATATTCTTATCAAAAAAATCTTTCTTGTAGCCTTCTCTGTAGGCTGCTATACATTCCGCACCAAGGATTAGCATGGTTGACACTATCAAAAGCCAGATGAAGAGGGCAAGAATACCAGCTAGAGCTCCATAAACCAAGGATTGGTTGGAGAAGTTGTTTACAAAAAATGAGTAGGCGAAGGTTGCTAGAAATATTGCCACACTAACAAAAAGCCCACCCAAGTATGCTTCTTTGTTTGTAATCCTATTCTTGGAATTTGATGGTGAATATTTATAAAATAAGCCAACAGCAAGAGCCATAACCATAAAAGGAACGAGGTTAGATGAAATTTTGAAAATAGGAGATGATATCAAATCAAGTCCTTCTTGGATATTCGTTCCAAAATGAGTTGTGATTTTTTCTATTATTTGAGCATTGAAGATTCCGATTATGCTAGTCCCATAAATTTGGAATACTAATAAAAATACAATTAAAAGTATGAAAACTAGGGTAAAGATTATACTCATAAGTCTTTGCTTGATGGCTTGCTTGTTGTTGTGGAGTCCATAGGCATGGTTGATGGCGTTTATTAGCTTGTTTACCCCCGAAGTCGCCGACCAAAGGGCAAATAGGATTGTAAGTGTCGTTACTGTTGGCGATTGTGAGGAGATGAGTAGGATATTTATTGCTTCGACTATTAGCTTGCTTGTAGTGTTGGGCAAAAAATCCACAAACTTAAATATTATATCCTCCTTGCCTGCCAAAAAATACGATAGGACTGTTACAAGAACCATCATGAGAGGTATGGAGGCTTGGAGAAGATAGAAGGATAGGGCGGCAGAATATGTTGTTATATCATGCTTGGATATCCTATTTACCAGATTTAATATAAAGCTTTTGAAATTATTTTTTTTAATTTTCATCTTTTAAGTATTTGTCAAACCAGGATTTGATTTCTTCTAGTCTTTTGATTCTGCCCTTTGGTTTCCCAGACCTAGATAGCTCATGGTTTTCTCCGTGGAAGATGTACATCTTTGTAGGAACTTCATTAAGTTTTATTCTTGCATACATCTGGATTCCTTGTTCAAGTGGACACCTATAGTCTTCGTCTGAGTGGATGAAAAGTGTAGGTGTTGTAACATTTTTTGCATATTTTAGGGGAGATTGCTCCCATAACTTGTCAAAATCTTCCCAGATATCGCCAGCCGTTTGATCAGTTGCAAAATAATATCCTATGTCGGAAACTCCATAAAAGCTTGTCCAGTTGGAGATTGACCTTTGGGAGCAGGCAGCCCTAAATCTATTGGTGTGCCCTATTATCCAATTGGTCATAAAACCACCATAACTCCCTCCATAAACTCCCATCTTTTGACTGTCAATTTGCGGATATTTTTCCAGAGCAAGGTCTGTAAATTTCATTAGGTCATCGTAGTCAATATCGCCATATTTTCCTCTTATATCAGAAAATTTCACACCTCGACCACTTGAACCATGAGGATTGGTGTAAATTACAATGTAGCCATCGTTGGCAAACATTTGGTGTTCGTGGTGGAAAATGTCTGATAATTCAGTCTTTGGTCCACCATGAACAGAAAGAAGGGTGGGATATTTCTTATTTTCATCGAAATCTTTTGGAAGGATTACATAAGCCTTTAGGTTATCACCATTTGATTCAAAGTCGAAAGTTTCTATAGGGCAAACCCTAGTATTTACCTTGTTTTCTATTAAAGGTTCACTAGAGGTAGTTGCCTTTAATTCATAGAGAGTATCCTTATCCATTGAAAAATAATATATATCATCGCCAGCTACAACAAAGTCCTCGACCTTACTAGAAATTTCTTTAGTAATATTTCCAGAAAGATCTATAGAATATAGGGGGCTATCTTCAAATTCTGTAACGACAAAGTAGAGCTTATTGTTGGCTACTTCAAAGGTTCTTGAAGTCCCGAACCTTGCGTCAGTTCCTATAGAATTGCCAAAAGCCATGTCGAAATCACTTGGAGAAAGAAGGGTGTAATTTCCATCATAATCGCAAGAATAGATTAGAGCATCTTCGTTAATGCCACCCTTTTTCATATCGGTAGCTACAAAGACAATCCTATTTCCAATAAACCTTGCAGTGGAGTAGGAAAATTCCTTACTAATTAAGGTTTCTACTTTCTTTTCCTTAACATCAAATAAGACTAAATCTTCAACAAGCTCCATCACACCATTTGGCGTGTTATTGGCTTTTAAAAATAGAATTTTGTCCAAATTTTCATTTATATGGCAAAAAGTTAGGTTAGTTGTTGGATCAGATTCCACAAGTAAGTCAAGTTCATCCTTTGCTTTATCATAAAAATAGTAGGCTACCTGTTCGTCTTTTAGAAAACCAGCTCCATTAAAATAAAATGGGAGCTTAGTTACTTCCTTGAAATATGATTCATCTTTGATTTTTTCTTGTTCTTCTTTTGATTTTTTCTCACTTGCCTTTACTAGGAAAAGTTCATCTTTAAGCCACTTGATAGATGAAACATCCTTGGCTAGAGAAAAATATTTATGGCCAACTCCAGATCCAGCTTTGACAAAAAAGGTGTCTTTTTCATCTGTTGAGTCTTTTTTATAAACGAGGTTAGCATCTTTATCGAAAGTGAAAATCGAAGCCTCATTGTCATCGGTTGCTTGGTAATTTTCTTTTGAATGTAGATCATAAATAAATAAATTGCTATCGTATTTATTGTCTTTGCAATTTGCTTTAGTCATCTTGTAAGCTAATTTATCACCACCTTTTGAAATTTCTAGGTTTGATAAAAATTTATAGTCTAAAATATCTTTTAATTTGGTATCGTTCATAATTACTCCTTTACATATCTTTATCCATTATACTTTAATATTTAATTTTTTTAAAAGAAAACGTTTATAATAAATTAATTCGGGTATTAATATAAAAAGAAATTAGGAGGGTATTATGAAATTGAATTTAATAGCCAAGAATTTTACACTTACTGACGATATCAGATTTGAAGCTGACAAGAAGTTTGATAGGCTAGATAAATACTTCCATGATGAACAAGAAATGGACGTTAGGTTTTCTAAGGAGGGCAACGATTTTGTTGTAGAAACAACAGCCTACCTTGATGGAGGAAGAATCCTAAGAGCTGAAACAAGTGATTCAGCCTACCCAACTGCCATAGATAAAAATATAGATGGACTTGTAAGCCAAATTAGAAAAAACAAGACAAAACTAATGAGAGACAGACAAGCAGAAAAGAGCATTAAGTTTGACAACTTCTCTGTTGATGAAGAGGGAAAGGATGATGAGATAAACATTGTAAGAACCAAAGAAATCCACGTCAAACCAATGAGCGCTGAAGAAGCAATCCTTCAAATGGAATTGCTAGATCATAACTTCTTCGTATATCTCGATAGCGAAGATATGCAAGTTAGGGTAGTTTATAGAAGAAGAAAAGGTGATTACGGACAAATCATTCCTAGCTTGGACTGATAATATAAGGTAACTTAACTAGGGGACTTTTATAAGTCCTCTTTTTTCTTGGAAAAAATTTAAAAAGTAGTAAAAATATTTGTAAAATAATTTTTTTATCAAAATTAACTGGTATAGTAATAGGAGCGAATATATAAGGTTGAGTGATTTATTTTACAAAAATCGCTTTTTGCTTTAATATATAAGAGTAAAATCCTTTCCTTGCTAAGGTCAGGTGCTTACATAAGAAGAATTGGAGAGTGAATAATTTGGCATTATTTAATTTATTTAAGTCATTTAGCCAAAAGGAAATTGAGCAAAACCAAAAACTTGTTGATCAAATCCTTGCGCTAGATGAATCTATGCAAAAACTTACAGATTTGCAATTGCAAAACAAAACTAGTGAATTTAAACAAAGATTAGCACAAGGTGAAACTGTTGATGACTTATTAGTTGAGGCTTTCGCAGTGGTAAGAGAAGCAAGTTCCAGAGTTTTGGGTATGAAACATTATCCAGTCCAACTTTTGGGTGGTATTGTTCTTCACAATGGACAAATCGCAGAGATGAGAACTGGTGAAGGTAAGACCCTTGTGGCTACGCTTCCTTCTTACTTAAATGCTCTTACAGGTAGGGGAGTTCACGTCGTAACAGTTAACGACTACCTTGCTAAGCGTGACCAAGAGTGGATGGGTAAGGTACATACTTTCCTAGGTCTAACTGTTGGTTGTATAGTTTATGGACTTACAAATAGCGAGAGAAAGAAGAACTACAACGCAGATATTACTTACGGAACTAACAACCAATTTGGTTTCGATTATTTAAGAGACAACATGGTTATCTATAAGGATGATATGGTTCAAAGAGACCTTCACTATGCTATAGTCGATGAGGTTGACTCAATTCTTATAGATGAGGCTAGAACTCCACTTATTATTTCTGGTCAAGGGGATGAATCTACTGATACTTATGTTAGGGCAAATGAGTTTATTCAAACCCTAGAGGGAAGAATCCTTGATCCTAATGAGGATGCAGATATTGATCCTTTTGATAGGGAATTTAAGGTTGAAGATGTTGATTTCCTTGTAGATGAGAAGAGAAAGTCATCCAACCTCACAGAAAAAGGTACAGCTAAGGCTGAAAAATTCTTTGGTATAGACAACCTTTCAGATACAGATAATATCGAGCTTGCCCACTACATCAACAACGCCTTAAAGGCAAATACTACAATGACAAGGGATATTGACTATGTAGTTAACCATGGGGAAGTTGAGATTGTAGATGAGTTTACAGGTCGTATTATGCAAGGTAGGAGATTTTCAGATGGTCTTCACCAAGCTATTGAAGCTAAAGAAGGGGTAGAAGTTAAGGCTGAGAGCAAAACTCTTGCAACAATTACCTTCCAAAACTACTTTAGAATGTATGATAAACTTTCAGGTATGACTGGTACTGCTAAGACTGAGGAAGACGAGTTTAGTGAAATTTACAAGCTTGACGTTGTTGAAATTCCTACAAATAGACCAGTACAAAGACATGATGATGTTGATTATGTATATATCAATGAACGTGGTAAGTTTAATGCTATTATTGATGAGATCAATAGAGTTCATGCTACGGGTCAACCTATTCTTGTCGGAACAATATCAATAGAAGCAAGTGAGAGATTATCTGAGGCCTTAAAGAAGGCTGGTATAACTCACACAGTTTTGAATGCTAAAAATCACGAAAGAGAAGCTGATATAGTCGCCCAAGCAGGTAGATTAAACCAAGTAACTATCGCAACCAACATGGCTGGTCGTGGTACAGATATTATGCTCGGTGGTAACGTAGACCACATGGCTATGTCTAGACTTAAAAGAGAGGGAGTGGCTGAGGAAGTTCTCGAACAAGTTGACTCTTTCGCAGAGACAAGTGACCAAGCCGTCCTAGATGCTCGTAAGAAGTATAGACACTACAAGGATATCTATAGACCAGAAATTAAGGCGGAAGCTGAGAAAGTAAAGGAAGTCGGTGGTCTTTATATAATAGGTTCTGAAAGACATGAATCCCGTCGTATAGATAACCAGTTGAGAGGTCGTTCAGGTCGTCAAGGAGACCCTGGTAAGTCAAGGTTCTTTATCTCTCTTGAGGATGATTTGGTTAGACTTAATGGTGGAGAGGCTGTTGCTAAGTTTGTAGAAAAGTATAACTACGATGAAAATGAGCCAATAGTATCTAAGATGGTTTCTAAGGCAGTTGAGAGAGCTCAAACAAGAGTCGAGGCTAACAATTTTGCAACTAGAAAAAGAGTCCTTCAATACGACGATGTTATGAATAAGCAAAGAACAATTATTTATAATGAAAGAAGAGAAGTTCTCTTTGGTCAAGATATGAAAGAAACTATCATAGCTATGATTAAGGATGTAATAGAAAATGCAGTGTATACTTTCACTAATCCTGAAGTTAAACCTGAAAATTGGGAGATGACTGCCCTTCTAAACTATCTAAATGGTCTTTCTATGCCAGTTTCAACCCTACACTTTGAAAATATCAACTCTTATACTCAAAAAGATTTGATTGATTATATTACAGATATAACCCTAGCTAAGTATGAGGACAAGGAAGCCCAATTTGGTCCTGATAATATGAGAGAGGTTGAAAGGGTAATTCTTCTTAGAGTAATTGACCAAAAATGGATGGATCATATTGATGCAATGGATCAAATGAGAAAGGAAATCGGAGTAAGGGCTATGGGACAAGAAGATCCTGTAAGAGCTTACACTAATGAAGGTTTCGAGATGTATGAAGATATGACTAGATCTATCCAAGAAGATACTGTAAAATATATGCTCGGTGTTGAAATTAGACAAAATATTGAGAGAAAACAAGTCCTAAGACCAAGCGAAGAAAGCCTTGAGGATATGGATGAGCAAGAAGATGTGGAAAATCTCAATAGGGCTGAGCGTAGAAGACATGAACGTGAAGCTAAGAAATCTAACGTAAAGAAGTAATATGAAAGAAATTTTTGAATTAAGATCTGAAATAGAAGATTTGACGAAAAAATTGAATTTGATTGGAGATTCTCTTTGACCCAGCTAGTCTTGAAAAAGAAGTAAGAGAGCTTGAGCAAAAAACTTCAAGTCCAGATTTTTGGAATGATTCTGCTACTGCCCAAAAAATCATGGCAGATTTAGCTATCAAGAAAGAAGATCTAAAGGACTACCAAAGCTTAAAAAATGGCATAAGTGATAATGTTGATATTCTTGACTTGGTAGAACTTAGCGAGGATAGTGAGGTCGAAACTCTTGAGGGGGTCGAGGCTTCTTTGAGAAGCCTTGACAAGCTTTCTCAAAAAATGAAGCTTAAAACCCAGCTTAGTGGGGAATATGATAAGAACAATGCTTATCTGTCAATAAATGCTGGGGCAGGTGGTCTTGAGGCTACTGACTGGGCTGATATGCTCTTTAGGATGTATTGCAGGTATTTTGACGACCAAGGCTTCAAGTATGAAATCAAGGATTTGAATAATGAAGAAGCGGGTGGTATCAAATCTGTAACTATTCATGTCAAGGGAAGCTATGCATATGGCTATCTAAAGGGCGAGAAGGGTGTTCATAGGCTTGTTAGGATATCACCCTTTGATAGTCAATCTAGGAGACATACTTCCTTTGCTTCGGTGGATATTTTTCCAGAACTCGATGATAACATTGAGATAGATATTGACCCAACAGATTTGAGAATTGATACTTACAGGGCAAGTGGAGCTGGTGGTCAACACGTTAATAAGACGGATTCAGCGGTAAGGATTACCCATATACCAACTGGAGTTGTTGCTACAAGTCAAGCAGAGAGAAGCCAGATTCAAAATAAGCAAACAGCTATGAATTTACTTATGAGTAAACTTGTTCAAATCAAAGAAGAAGAGCAGAGAGAAAAAATTGAAGACATCCAAGGCAAGTATTCACAAATAGCTTGGGGTAGCCAAATCAGATCCTATGTTTTCCAACCCTATACTATGGTCAAAGACCACAGGACAAATTATGAGATGGGAAATGTAGATTCTGTGATGGATGGCAATATCCAAGGCTTTATTGATGCTTATCTTGCAAGTAATTAGGAAAGAGGAAGGTTTGACCCTTCCCTTTTTTGAATATTAGGAGGAAATTTTGAAAGATATAATACTTACAGGTGATAGACCTACAGGTAGACTTCATCTTGGTCATTATGTAGGAAGCTTGAAAAATAGGGTCAAGATGCAGAATGAAACAGATTTTGAAAAAATGTATGTAATGATTGCGGATAGCCAAGCTCTTACTGATAATTTTGATAATCCAGAAAAGATAAGGGAAAATTTAATAGAAGTTGCCTTAGACTATCTCAGTGTTGGACTAGACCCAGCCAAGGTAACTTTTTTTGTCCAATCACAAATTCCAGAGTTAACAGAACTTACCTTTTATTTCCTAAATCTTGTAACCCTATCAAGACTTGAGAGAAATCCAACAGTTAAGTCAGAAATTAAGCTTAGAAATTTTGAGACTTCTCTTCCAGCGGGATTTTTGATTTATCCTGTAAGCCAAGCTGCTGATATTTTGTTATTTGATGCAAATATAGTACCAGTTGGTGAGGATCAAGAGCCTATGCTTGAGCAGGCAAGAGAGCTTGCTAGGAGTTTTAATAACATCTATGGTAAGACCTTTGTTGAACCTAAGGCAGTCCTACCTGAAACAAAAATTGCAAGGAGGATGCCAGGCATTGATGGAGGAGCCAAGATGAGCAAGTCTTTGGGAAATGCTATTTACCTTGCTGATGATAAAAAAACAGTAAAGAAAAAAGTAATGAGCATGTATACAGATCCTAACCATATCAATATAGATGATCCAGGTAGGGTTGAGGGCAATATTGTCTTTACTTACCTTGATGTTTTTTCAAAGCCAGAACATTTCAAAGAATTTTTGCCTGACTATGAAAATTTAGACGCCTTAAAAGACCACTACAGAAGAGGCGGATTAGGTGATGTAAAGTGTAAGAAATTCCTAATCAAGGTTTTGGAAGATGAGCTAGAACCGATCAGAAATAAGCGAGCTGATTTAGAAAAAGACCTTGAAAAAGTCTTTGATATTTTAGAAGATGGAACAAGAAGAGCAAGAGAAGCTGGTCAGAAAAAGATAGAAGAAGTTAAAAAAGCAATGGGGATTAATTACTTTGTGGATAAGGATTTAATCAAGACTCTCCAAGAAAAATACAAATAAAAATATGGCTAGCTTATGAGCATAGAGCAAGTAAACTAGCCGATTTTTAGTTTAAGAAAGGAATAATAATGAACAAATTTAATTCAAGGTTAGGCTTTATCCTAACAGCAGTTGGTTCTGCGGTTGGGATGGCAAATGTGTGGGGCTTTCCCTATAAGCTCCAAGAAGGGGGACTTTTTTTCTTAATAGTCTACATATTTTTTATTGGACTATTTTCCTATGTTGGTCTTTCTAGCGAATTTGCAATTGGTAGGATAGCAGAAACTGGAACCATAGGTTCATATGAGAAGGCCTTTGCGAGCAAAGGAAAAAATCCTAAGCTAGGAACAGCAATTTCAATCCTACCTCTCATAGGTCTTGTGCTACTTACAATAGGTTATGCAGTTGTTGTAGCCTATATCATGAAGGCTCTTTTTGATTCTTTGACTGGAACTCTTATGACTAGTGATGTGGCATCGTGGTATGAAGACTTGACAAACACCAAGTATTCTGTGGGAATCTTCCACCTTTTGGTAATAATCCTAACTCTCGTTAATTGTTTGGGTTCGGCAAAAACTTTAGAAAAATCCAGCAAATTTATGATGCCAGCTTTTTTTATACTATTTATAGTAATTGCAATCAAAATTCTAACCTTGCCAAATGCTCTTGAAGGCTACAGGTATATGTTTAGGATTGATAAGAGTCAGATAAGGATTGGAACAGTTGTATCGGCTATGGGTCAGGCTTTCTTTTCCCTATCAATAACAGGTTCGGCAATGATGATTTGTGGGGCCTATCTCCATAAGGATGAGGATATAGTTTATTCATCAAAGATGACGGGACTTCTGGATACAATAGCAGCCCTAGTTGCAGCATTAGTTATGATTCCATCTGTAATTGTTTTTTATATGGACCAAGCAGGAGGACCAGGTCTCCTTTTTCAAGTCCTACCAACTATTCTCCAAAATATTGAGGGAGGAAGGCTATTTGCAATAATCTTATATCTTGCAGTTCTCTTTGCAGGCATTTCTTCTTTGCAAATTATGTTTGAAGTTGTTGTAGAATCATTAGATTACAAGTTTGATAGATTAAATCGTAAGCTAGTTTTGTATGTATTAGCTATTTTTGTTTTTATAGTTGGACTAAATATAGAAAAAATCAGCCAATGGGGTCCATTTATGGATATAATTTCAATTTATATTATTCCTATAGGAGCTATGATTGGGGCAGTAACTTGGTTTTTTATTCTTGATAAAAAAACTTTGATGGATGAAATAAATATGGGTGCTGGCAAGACCTATGGCGAAACTTGGTACAAGATTGGAAAATACTTGTACACACCCTTAGTTATAGTGATTTGCATTCTTACTATTCTTATGTAGAAATTCCCTCATGGGAATTTTTTTATTAAAAAACTTTACTTATTTAAAGTTTGTGATATAATACTAACATGCTTTAAAGTGAAAAACTTTTTTAAAGCTCAAGGAGTAATTATGAACAAATTTAATTCAAAAATAGGTTTTATACTAACTGCTGTGGGCTCTGCAGTAGGAATGGCAAATGTATGGGGCTTTCCTTACAAGTTTCAGCAAGGAGGGCTTGTCTTTCTTCTTGCTTACCTAGTTTTTGTTGTTATATTTTCCTATGTTGGACTTTCGAGTGAGTTTGCAGTAGGCAGATATGCTGGTACAGGAACCCTAGGAGCTTATTATAAATCCTTTAAGACTAGAAATAAAGATAACTTTATTGGAAAAAATATTGGTTTCATTCCTTTGCTAGGTTCACTTTTGATAGCAGTCGGATATGCTGTTATTGTTTCTTATGTATTTAAGGCCTTAGTAAATTCGTTGACTGGAGAGCTTATGGTTGCAGATACATCTACTTGGTTCGATTCATTTTCATTGAGTCCATACTCAGTGGTTATCTATCACTTTCTTGTAATAGCAATAACTCTTGTTACTTGCATAGGTGGAGCAAGCACTATTGAAAAGTCCAATAAATTTATGATGCCGACTTTTTTCATCTTATTTGTAGTTTTAGCCATTAAAATCTTTACCCTCGATGGGGCTATAGAAGGCTACAAATATATGTTTAGATTTGATCCACAGGCTTTGAATATTAACACTGTAGTTCAAGCTATGGGTCAAGCTTTCTTCTCTCTATCAGTAACAGGATCGGGGATGATAGTTTGTGGAGCTTACTTAAACAAGAATGAAGATATTGTTTCATCTTCTAAAATGACAGGCTTACTTGACACAGTAGCAGCTCTTCTAGCTTCATGCGTAATAATTCCATCAATTATGGTTTATAAGATGGATCAAGCAGGAGGACCTGGCCTATTGTTCCAAGTTTTACCGAAGATTTTACAAGATATGTTTTTAGGAAGAATATTCGCTATAATCTTGTACTTAGCAGTAATTCTTGCTGGGATATCCTCCCTCCAGAATATGTTTGAAGTTGTTGCAGAATCATTAATGCATAGATTCCCAAAAATAAAGAGAAATATTGCCTTGATTGTAATTGGAATATTTGTATTCGGCATTGGGGTAAAAATGGAAATGATCAGTCAATGGGGACCATTTATGGATATCATTTCAATCTACATTATACCAATAGGAGCATCAATAGGTGCTGTAACATGGTTTTATATCCTAGCTAAGGATAAGCTAATTGGGGAGATTAACCAGGGTGCTAGTAAAAAATATGGGCAAACATGGTATAAGATAGGAAAATATATCTACACACCAATTGCTATAATCCTATGTTTGATAGCTCTTATATTCAAAATTTCGTTTTAGATAATTAGAATATTAAGATAAAGATTACAACTAATATAAGAGTATAAAAGGCTCTATAATAAGTAGTGGTGGTGAAAGTAAATAATACTTTTGCCAGCACTATTTTTATAGGGCCTTTAAATTTTAAGAAAAATAAGCGGAAGGATTCTTGTTGGAAGAATCTATTCCGCTTAGATAAAATTAACTATACTTGAGGGGTAAATTTAAGCATTTGCTTTATTTTAATAAAAACCTAGCTTATCTTTTGAAGTATCTACTATGATGTTTTTAACTTGAGTGTAGGCATCTAGGGCAAGTTTATCAGTTTCTCTTCCGATTCCAGAATCCTTGTAACCACCGAAAGGAGCTCCTGCTGGGAATTGGTTGTAGGTATTTACCCAAATTCTTCCTGTTTGGAGGGCATTTGCGACTTTCATAATTCTATACATATCATTTGAATAAATTCCTCCACCAAGGCCGTAGTGGGAATCATTTGCCATTTTTATTACATCATCTTCATCCTTAAATTTATTTACTATAAGTACTGGTCCGAAGATTTCTTCTGTGTAAGCTTCGTTATCTTTTGGAACATCGGCAAGGATAGTTGGAGCATAGAAAGCACCCTTATCAAGGCCATTTTCTGTAAGTCTCTTGCCTCCAGTTAGAATTTTTCCGCCAGCTTCAACAGCCTTATCTACAAAGGATTGGATGACAGGAATCCTTTTTTCATCTCTTAGGGCTCCCATTTGTGTTGTAGGGTTAAGTGGGTTACCAACTTTTACTTTCTCAAAGGCTTCTACTAATTTATCGACAAATTCATCGTAAATTCCTTCTTGAATAAAGAGCCTTGAACCTGCTGAGCAAACTTCTCCTTGGTTAAAGAGGATACCTACTTGCGCACCTTCAAGTGCTTTTTCTATATCAGCATCATCAAAGATAATATGAGCAGACTTACCACCTAGCTCTAGCGTTGATGGAATTAGGTTTTCGGCAGCAGAAATTCCTATATGGCGACCAACACTAGTTGAACCAGTAAAGGCAAGCTTATCGAGTCCCTTGTGGTGTTGGAGATACTCTCCAGTTTTTGAACCCTTTCCACTTACAATATTTATAAGTCCCTTTGGCAAAAGGTCCTCAATTATCCTAATCATCTCCAAAAGTCCAAGGGAAGTATTGGAAGAAGGTGAGATTACTATTGTGTTTCCACCAGCTATGGCTGGAGCAAGTTTCCAAGCAGCCATCAACAAAGGAAAGTTCCAAGGAATCATTTGTCCAACAACTCCTAGAGGTTCTCTAGTTCTAATAGATAAAAACCTTCCGTCAAGTTTTGAAATTTCATCTTCACTAGCTCTCAAAATGCTGGCGAAGTATCTAAAGTGGTCAACAACCCAAGGTAGGTCTACAAGAGTTGTTTCTCTTATCGCTTTGCCATTATCCATAGTTTCGATTTTAGCAAGATAATCAAGATTTTCTTCGATTCTATCAGCTATTTTATTAAGAAGGCTTGCACGAGTTTCTTTAGACCAAGATCCATATTCTCCTTCAAAACAAGCTCTAGCAGCAGTTATTGCCTTATCAACATCACTGTCATTTGCAGTAGCAAATTCTGATAACTTTTCTCCCGTAGCAGGATTTATTACATCAAGATATTCTCCACTTGCAGGTTTAACCCATTCTCCATCTATATATAAGTCATATCTATTTTTAATATCCATTTTAATCTCCTTTGAATTTAACTCTCGTAGTCTAATGATACCCAGCTTATATAGTTAATAAACAATAAAAATTTGTTCTGTGGTAAAAATATAAGTAAATTATTTGTAAAAACTTCTTAGCCAACAAGAGTGGGAAATAAAGGAGGAGATTTTTAAAAGAAAATGGGCTGGTACAAAACGATTTATGATAGTCCTTCCATACATTAGAAGATTCTCCTAGGAAGTTTGCCATAAGAGTTTATAAACCTTCAAAGGAGAGATTTCTAATGCTAGTGGAAGGGCTCAATCATCTTGTATCAGCCCTAAAGTTTTCTAAAAATTTGGAATTAACTTGGAATATTATTTATTTTCTTTTTCTATAGCAGCTTGAGCAGCGGCAAGTTTAGCTATTGGAACCCTGAATGGAGAACATGATACATAATCAAGTCCAACATTATAGAGGTATTTAACTGTACTTGGCTCACCACCATGTTCACCACAGATACCTAAGTGGAGAGCAGGATTGGATTTTCTACCCTTTTCAACAGCAGTTTCTACTAAGAAGCCAACACCTTTTTGATCTAGGACTTGGAAAGGATCTTTTTCAAAGATATCTTTGTCGATGTAAGCAGGTAGGAATTTTCCAGCATCATCTCTTGATAAACCAAAGGTCATTTGTGTTAGGTCGTTAGTACCAAAGCTGAAGAAATCTGTGATTTGAGCTATTTCATCAGCTGTGATTGCAGCTCTAGGAATTTCAATCATTGTACCTAATAGGTATTTAACTTCGCATCCCTTTTCTTCAAATACTTTTTTAATTTCATCTTCTACAGTATCTTTTACAGTTTTAAGTTCGAATACATCACTTGAAAGTGGAATCATTATTTCAGGCACAACTTCAATTCCATCTTGTTTGCAGTGGATTGCAGCTTGGATTATTGCACGAGCTTGCATTCTTGCAATTTCTGGATATATAACAGCTAGTCTTAGACCTCTGAAACCTAACATAGGGTTAACTTCTTGAAGTTCAGCAATTCTTTCTTTAACTCTTGCTGGTTGAATATTTAATTCAAGGGCAAGGTCTTTTATTTCAGTTTCACCCTTTGGAAGGAATTCGTGAAGTGGTGGATCAAGAAGTCTTACTGTAACAGGCCTTTCTTTCATTAATGAGTAGATTTGATAGAAGTCATCTTCTTGCATTGGAAGAATCTTATCAAGAGCAGCTTGCCTTGTCTCAAGATCGCTTGCAAGAATCATTTTACGAACTTGGAAGATTCTATCTTCTTTAAAGAACATATGTTCTGTTCTACATAGACCGATACCTTCAGCACCGAAGTCAAGAGCTTGAGCTACATCTCTTGGGGTATCAGCGTTTGTTCTAACTTTCATATCTCTATATTTGTCAACCCAACCCATAAAGGTACCAAAAGCACCTGCAAGTTGTGGTGGTTGTGTTTCAAGGTTTCCTGCATAAATTGCACCAGTTGAACCATCAATTGAGATTACATCATCACCAGTATAAACCTTATCTCCGACTCTTACTGTATGTTCATATTCATCAACGTGCATATCTCCTGCACCAGCAACACAACACTTACCCATACCTCTGGCTACTACGGCAGCGTGGCTTGTCATTCCTCCACGGGCAGTAAGGATACCCTTAGCAGATACCATACCTTCAAGGTCTTCTGGAGATGTTTCTTCACGAACGAGAATTACAGCTTCACCTTCAGCAGCTCTCTTAGCAGCTTCTTTGGCAGAGAAGGCAATTTTACCAACAGCAGCCCCTGGAGATGCAGCTAGTCCTCTAGTGATAGGTTCATTTGTATCTATCGCTTTTTGAGTGAAAGTAGGGTGGAGAAGTCCGTCTAAGTCTCTTGGGTTAACCCTAAGCACAGCTTCTTTTTCATCAATTAGTCCTTCTTCTACCAAATCAACAGCAACTTTTACAGCAGCTTGAGCAGTTCTCTTACCATTTCTTGTTTGGAGAAGGAAGAGTTTACCATCTTGGATAGTAAATTCCATATCTTGCATATCTTTGTAGTGTTGTTCGAGTTTTTCTGAAGTTTCGAAGAATTGTTGGTAAACTTCTGGCATAGCTTCTTTAAGAGTTGCAATTTCTTGTGGAGTTCTTACACCAGCAACAACGTCCTCGCCTTGGGCATTAATTAGGTATTCACCGAAAAGCACATTTTCACCAGTAGCTGGGTTTCTTGAAAAAGCTACACCTGTACCAGATGTTTCTCCCATATTACCAAATACCATAGACTGAACGTTAACAGCTGTACCCATAGCATCATCAATATCATTTAGTTTTCTGTAGAGAATTGCTCTATCATTTCCCCAAGATCTAAATACAGCAGAAATAGCTGCATCAAGTTGAGCTCTTGGTTCTTGAGGGAAATCTTCGCCTTTTAGTTCTCTATATTTTACCTTATATTCTTCCACTAACTCTTTTAAATCGTTTGCATCAAGTTCAGTATCAAGCTTAACACCCTTAGCTTCTTTCTTAGCTGTAAGAAGTTTTTCAAAATTATTCTTATCTAGCTCCATAGCAACATCTGCAAACATTTGGATAAAACGTCTGTAAGAATCATAAGCGAATCTTTCATTATCAGTTTTCTTAGCAAGTCCAATAACTGCATCATCATTAAGACCAAGATTCAAGATTGTATCCATCATACCAGGCATTGAAATAGGAGCACCTGACCTTACTGAAACAAGAAGAGGATCTTCTGTTGAACCAAAAGTCTTTCCATTAGCTTCTTCTAGGTCTTTGATATGTTGGGTAACTTCTTTGTTCAAATCGTCCCAAAGTTTCTTATCTTCTTTGTAAAATCTGGTACAAGCCTCAGTAGTGATTGTAAAACCATAAGGTACTGTAATACCAAGGTTGGTCATCTCTGCGAGGTTTGCACCTTTACCACCCAAGAGGGCTCTCATTGACATGTTTCCTTCGTTAAAGTTATAAACGTATTTGTTTGTCATTTTTCTTTCCTTTCCAATAACCTATTTTTGTTTAAATAATTAAGAATAATATCTGATGTTTCTTCGATAGACCTATAAGTAACATCAATTACCATACACCCCAAATCATCCATAAAATTTTTAGCATAGTCAAGCTCTTTTTCTATCCTTTCCATACTTGAATAAATTGAATCATCAGAAAGATTCAAGGATTTAAGCCTAGCATCTCTAACATTTTTAAGAACAACCTTATCAATTGTAAGACCAAATATTCTATTAGGATCTATTTCAAACAATTCTCGGGGAGCCTTTGAATCCAAAATTAAAGGAATATTTGATACTTTGAGTCCCTTACTAGCCAAATACATTGATAGGGGAGTTTTAGATGATCTAGAAACTCCGATAATTGCGACATCACAAAATTTTATCCCCCTAAAATCAGCTCCATCATCAAATTTTAAAGCGAAATTCAAAGCATCAAGCCTTCTGAAATGTTCAGTTTCATAAACATCAATAAATTTAGGGGACTCACTCGGCTTTTTGCCTAAAATCGAACTAAGACTATTGATGGAATAGCCCATCAAATCTATCGCACTGATTTCATGACTTTGGGTAAAGTTTTGCACATATGCACTCATCTTAGAATCCTGAAAAGAGTGATAGATTATTATATTTGTATTTTTAATGCTTGCTAATGTTTCGGATAGTAAGTCTAGGTCTCTGATAGGAGATTTGATGTAGACGTTGTAGGTAACATCAAATTGCTTCAAAGAGAAATTAACTATTTCTGATAGGGCAAGACCCGCAGTATCCGAAATAATATAAATATCCAATTTTTTTCACTCCTTATTATTGATTCTTATTATATTATACCAAAAAAATTCAACAATGAAAACTTTTCCATAAAAAATTTATAAATGTTGAAAAATAACAGGATATATATGGGAAATCA
>NZ_CAMXYR010000030.1 GCF_947253225.1 uncultured Anaerococcus sp.
ATAACTGAGTTTATTACCATATCACTATCATTTTATCATAAATACGATATTTTTTTCATACTGCAATTTTAAGCCCTATTTTACACTTAGCTATAGTCTGATACCTATTTTATCATTAACGCTCTAAAAACACCTTTCCACCGTCTTATACGAGGTCTACAAGTGTTCCCCCTTGTCATAATCTTCAAAGGTATATACTTTTGATTTATGGCTTTCTTTTAATTTACCTTTATCTTGCTCATACCAATGAACTAAGGTCGCATAATGATCTTTATAGTTTCTTCCCGTGCTTTGCATATAGGTTGACAGCTTCTCTATCATTTCTTCCCTATGACCTTGCATTTTATCCTTTAACTTCCCATATTCTTCATCGGTTAAGGAAACATTTTTATATTCTCCATAAAGGGAGGGGGATATTTTTTCTATCTCCCCCTCTTTCTCTAACTCTATATCTATCTCTTTATCTATCTCTATATCTCCGTTGCAGTTTTGTTGCAAAAGGTTGCAAGGTGTTGCACTGGTGTTGCATTGCAACGCTTTTTGTCCTCTCGATTTTCTTGAACGCCTTGTAGAAGCTGTTTCTGAACCTATAAGACTTGGGATTTCTGTTAAAAAATACTCGTCATTTTCTGTGATTATCTCCATCAATCCTTGTGCTACAAGATAATTTACTGTAACCATTACATCATCTTCCGTTTCATCAATCGTTAATGCAAGCTCCTTGATAAAGTCTGTTTCTACTCCGTCATAATACAGCTTCCCACTATCTTTTAAGCTAAGTAAAAGCAATTTGAGGTAAATGATTGTATAGGTATCTCCTCCTGATATTTTTCTTAGCCTTTTGATTCTCTTATCTGTAAAAAAATCTTCTTTCAATTTTAACCAATAGTATCTTCTGTTGTCTGCCATTTTTATCTTTCCTCCCCTTTATTTTTATAATTTTCTTTAGCCTTTTCCTTGGCTTTTTGTTTGTACTGCCTCTTTATTTCCTCTTGCTCTTGGAATTTTTTCAGTTGTGCAATTACGCTTGGTTTATCTCCTCTCTTAATTGCCTTGTCTATCTCTATGGATAAATCTATTCCATACTCATCATTGACAATCTTTACTGCATATTTGATATGGTCTATCTGCTTAAATTCATCTTGTACTTTAGCTTTATCTTCGCTTAAGTCTTGTATCTCTTTTTCAAGGCTTGATATTTCTTTTTGCCAATCACTTAATTTTATGGCTGATGTCCCGGTAAATTTTTCTATAATCTTTCTTGCTCTTTGGTACTTATCTATTTCCTTTTTATGAGAATTGTAAAAGCTGTCTTTGAATATGGTTTTGCTTTTGTATTCCTGATAGACTTCTTTATTTTCTTTGATAGAGTCTATGCAACTTACACATTGATTTAGGTCTTTTATTCTTTGTGTTTTATCTTGAATATCACCACTTATTTTTTTACTTTGCTTTGCCAGTTCAAAGACTTTTTCTTGTAGGTCTGCTATGGTTTGAAGATGATTATCTTTCAAATAGTAGATTGCTTTTACAAATCTCTTTAGGTCTGCATTTCCCTTTTTTATCTGTCCATAGTAGGATAGATTTTTTGTTTTTTCTCCCTGTATTTCGTTGTAGATAGAAATATACTCATAGAGGTTAAAGAGTTCTGCTTTGTTCTCCAGTTCATCTTTTTTGGTCTGTTTATACTCATCGTATTTTGCTTGCAGATTTCCAAGTAAAGAGTCTATCCAAAAAGTGATTTCTTTTATCTTGTTCTTAATGGCTTTTACTAAGGAGTTATGCTTTTTAATTTCTCTATTGATATTTCCCTTATCCGTTTCAATGCCTTTTCTTTCTAAGGCACTTGCACTTGCTCCCATATGAATGGTTGGAATTTCTTCTATCCCTTGTCTTTTGTAGGAACGATGATCCACTCTCTTTTCCTGATGATTTTTTTCTAAATACTGATTACAAAGACTTGCAAAATTCTCTCTCCATTTCTCTGCGTTTCCTTTATTGTTCCAGTCTGTCAGCTCTACTTTTCTTGTTTTGTAGTTACCGCTTTTTAATTTTATCTTTTCTCCGTTTTCATCAAGAACATATTCTTTTTTGCTTTTTGCCTGCCACTCTCCTTTTTCATTGATTGGTCTAAGAGTAGTCATAATATGGGCATGGATATTATTATTTTCTTCATCACTTTCATCATGGATTGCAAGGTCTGCTATCATTCCTTTTGATACAAAATGTTCTTGTATGAAGTCGGTAATGAGTTTCTTGTTTTCTTCAAAGGATAATTCTTTTGGTAGAGCAATGATAAAATTTCTTGCAAGCTGTGCATTGCTTGCTTTCTCATTTAGTTCAACGCTGTTCCATAATGTAGTTCTATCTTTTAATGCTATGGGAACATTCTCCGGCAAGAAGATTTCTGAATGTAAAAGTCCCTTTTTATTATGGTAATCGTGAACTTCTCCGTCCCATTCATTTTTGATTTTCTCACAAGAGATATATGCTGCACTTGCAACTGCCGATTTACTTTTTCCTCTGCTTATCATAGAAATATTAAAGTGAAATGTTTCTGCCACTTTTAAGCTCCTTTCATTTTTTGTTTGTTTTCAGGTAAAGGAAAAAGCAGACAGGTTATTTTTTGTATCTTTTCCTATCTACTTTATCCGTATGTTTTTATTAAGTTTTGGATTTTTAAAGACTTGCTAAAATCCCTTAGTTTTTCTAAGGGCGCAATTATACACCCTAAAGGGTGCTTTGCGTTCTGCGAAGCTTTTTGCCCTTGCAGGGAGCTTCTGAAAAAACTAAGGTCTTTTATTTTATCTACTCTATGTCTGTTTCATCTTCCATATCTTTCCCATTTATCATTTCTTCATAGGCTTGTCTGTATTCTTCTGTGTGAGTAGAGATATTTAACAGTTTTTCTATCTCCTCATTGGTAAATATTAGAGGATTTTTAATGACCCTTTCTACTATCAATCCCCTTTGTATGAGCCTGTGATTTCTTCTTTTTCGTTCCTTTTCATTTGCCAGTTTTTCTAATTTTTTGCCTTGATTTTGTAATTGTTTCAGCTTTACATCGCACTTTTCTCTTTCTTCCTGAAGTTCAGAAATTTGTTCCTGTACTTCCTGTAATGTTTTTTCTTTCTTCATTTTTAATTCCTCCGTTTTGGTATCTGCTTGTTTCCATAAAGAAAGGTTAAGCACCTTTTTTGACACTTAACCTTTCCAAGTTTTTAGATTTTATCTTCTAAAATCTTTCTCAGTTTTTCTAAAATCCTATCCCTCCTCCCACTGATTGCTTGATGTGTAACTTTCTCTCTTCTGCTGATTGACCTTAGACTTTCTTCTTTGTAGAAGATGGCTTCCATTAGTTCTCGTTCTTCTTTTGTAAGAGTATTTAATGCTTTATGAAGTTCTTCAATTCGCATTTTTACTTCTACAATTTTTTCTAAGTCTATCTTTTCATCTATGATGTTATCTACAAAGTGTCCATCATGATCCAGTGCCGAAAATGGTATTACATTATGCTTCCAATCTTTTCTTTGGAGATACTTTTCATGCTCTGTTATCTTCCAATAGGCTTTGTAGACTTCTTCACTTACAGGTACGGCTTTGCCTTTTACATAAAGGTAATATTCTTTCTTTGCCACTTAGTCATCCTCCTTTTTAAGTTCTCTGTTTTGGTTTTGAGAATAAAAAAGGAGGACTTCTACACTTTGGCGTAAAAAGTCCTCTCGGCTTAAAAACTAATGTTTTATATAATTTTCTATTTGGTCGTTTCTGGTAAAGTATTATTGCTATGTGTAAGCAATTCCAAGAATAAAAAAGGATAATTATATCGTTCTGTGAAAACCGAAACTATAAGTTTTGACATAATTATCCCTCCATTATTTTCCCTCCTAAGTAAATTTATTATTAAATCACTCCTGCTTTTTCAAAATGCTTTTTGAGTATCTTTGTTGCAACGAATGCTCCTATGCAAGCAAGAACAAATGTTATCAAGGCAAAGCCTACTGCCCATGAAACTTTGAAATAAGATAATGCTTCATTTATTTGTGCTTCACTCATTTTCCATTTTGATGCTCTTTCCACAAAAGAAGCTGTTCCGAATAAAATCACAGGAATTACTGTCCCTAAAAAATCCGCTAATGCAAATATCCCATATCCAATAATCATTCGTCCCTTGCTCTCATAATTTCCTATAATCAAATCACATATAATTCCACCGATTACAGCAAAGACTGCATGAGGCAAATGTCCTCCTGACAATGCAATTAAACCAAGAAGCGTTCCTGATATTGTAAATACGCCCTTCTTTTTAACTTTCAAAGCCATAAGGATATAAACGGTAGCAGCTACCATAAAGCTAACTCCTGAAGCAATAAATCCTCCAATCACTGTTGTTGCCATAGCAAATGCAACCGCCATGTATATGACAATTCCAATTGCATTAAAGATTCCGATTGTAATAAAATCACGACCATTTAATTTGTTTTTCATAAAAGTCCTCCTAATAAATTTTCTGTATTACTATCACAAGAGCAATCATCAAAGCTCCTAATAGTCCAATCAACAAATCCGTTGTTCTAAACCTCAATTTTGTTAATGTAACCCTGTTCTCATCACTATCAAGTCCTCTAATGAGTGCTGAAGCTGACAGTTCATCTGAAATCTTAATCATTCTCATTAAAAGCGGAACAAGCGTATATTCAATATATTTAATTGGATGTAGCAAGGGAAAAAATCTACTTGTTACGATTCCTCGAATCTTCATATTCTCTTTTAATGCCTTGAGTTCTATTTTTATAGTTGGTACAAACCTAAGCAAAACACTAAAAGGTATACCAATGCTTCTTGGTACTTTCATTCTATTTAATGCTTCAAGCATTTCACTTACACTTGTAGTCTTTGTTATATATCCACCAAACATAGCAATTAAGGTCATCCTTGATGCAAAGTAAATAAACATATATATTGCAAATACGATACTTGCTTCACAAAACTTTCCAAGCCATAACTCTATGCAGTATAAAATCACAAAAAACAAAATAAAGCGTAATGCTCTTTTCCACATACTGCTGTATACATACAGAAAAAAGGCAAAGAGAATCAGTCCGAAAAGTAGAATTGTATCGCTTATAAAAAAGCTCGTAAATCCAACAATTGGAAGTAGAGTAAGTTTTATTCTCGGATCGACTGTTTTTCTATCCATCAAGTTATCTACCTCCTCTCATCTTGTCCAATATGAGAATTTTATTACTTTCACTCATATTCAAAACACTTTCTATTTTTCCATCTCCCATTACCCAGAGCTTACTCACTGTGTTCGCTAAAAACTCAAAATCATGACTTATCACCAAAACTGTTGTTCCATTTTTTAATTGTTCTTCAATTAATTTTGCCACTGAAAGCATTGAGTCTTTATCACAACCTGATGTTGGTTCATCATAGATAAAAACTTTTGCCTGTTTCATCATTCCACAAGCTATTGTGAGTCTTTGTTTTTCTCCTCTTGATAAAGCAAACGGATGCTTATCAATGTATTTATCTAAGCCAAGTACATTCAAAATAGACTTTGCCTTTTGAGTATTTTCTTTTTTATCTTTACTTGAAATACCAAGCAGCATTTCATCAAGTACACTTTCCGAAAACAACTGATAGTCTGAATCTTGAAAGACAAAATATGACATATCCATTAAATCTTTATGATTAAGCGAATTATCTTTCCCCGTCCATATCTTCCCCTCTTTTATCTTCTCAAGTCCTGAAATCACTCTTGCAAAGGTAGTTTTTCCGGTACCATTTAAGCCGATAAGACCAATGGCTATTCCGCACTCCATATTGAAATCAAGATGATTTAAGATGTATTGATTTTGCTTATTTCCAACCTTAGTTGCACTTGGGTAACAAAATTTCAAGCCTTTCCCACTGATACTTTCATCATTTAATTGATATAAATCTTTCTTCTCACTTATCCTGTATTCTTTTAATTCAAGAGTTCTTAGTCCATTATCATCCCAAAACTTCCCTTCAAGATGGATAACTTCTTCCCGACTCAAGTCCTGTGCAATCTCTCCATCTTTAACCAAAAGAAAACGGTCAAATAAAGATTTTACATAGTACAAACGATGTTCAATTAGAACAACAGTTGTTCCCTTTTTCTTTAATTTTTCCAAAATTAAAAATAGGTCAAATGTTGCTTTCATATCCAAATTTGCTGAAGGCTCATCTAAAATTAAAACTTTCGGATTCATTGCATAGATGCTTGCAATAGCTATCTTTTGTTTCTGCCCGCTTGATAATTCAAAAACAGATTTTCCTTTCAGTTCCTCAATATCCAGCTCTGCATATACTTCTTCTACTCTCTGTTTGATTTCATATCTTGATTTGCAGATAGTTTGAAGCCCAAAAGCTATTTCTTCATCTGTCGTTGTCGTGAAAAATTGACTTCTTGGATCTTGAAATACAGTACCTACAATACGCCCTATTTCATGAAGCGATAATTTGCTTATATCTTTTCCGGACGCAAAGGCTTCCCCTTTCATTTTGCCTTTGTAATAATGTGGAATAAGACCATTCATCACACTTCCAAGAGTACTTTTACCACTTCCACTTTTCCCTGAAATTAAAACAAATTCACCTTTTCTAATTTCAAGATTGACATTTTTTAAAGCAGTTCGTCCATCTTCCCATTCATAATAAACATTTTTTAGCAAAATCATGGTTATACCTCATACTGAGCTTTCCATAATTTTGTGTAGTAACCATTTTTTGCAAGAAGTTCACCATGCTTTCCTTTTTCAAGTAAATTTCCTTTTTGAAATACGAGAATTTGGTCAGCTTTTTGAATTGTTTTTAAATGATGAGCCACTACAAGTACAGTTCTATTCTTTGCAAGTTCTGTAATAGCATCCTGTATCAAAGATTCATTTACAGGATCAACATTACTTGTCATTTCATCAAGAATTAAAATCGGTGCATCTTTTAGAAAAGCTCTTGCAATAGATATTCTTTGTCTTTGTCCACCTGATAAAATTCCTCCATTTTCGCCAATATCAGTTTCATAACCTTTTGGTAAACTCATAATGAAATCATGTATTCTTGCTTTCTTTGCAGCTTCAATGATTTCCTCTTTTGTAGCTCCTTTTTTACCTACTCTGATATTTTCTTCAATCGTGTTATCAAACAATTGAACATTCTGCATGACAATGCTAATACGGTCTAAAAGCTCATCATAAGGAATATCCCTTATATCAATTCCTCCGAGTGTAATTTTTCCTTTATGCACATCATAAAATCTTAGAAGTAAGTTGGTTATAGTGGTCTTTCCACTACCTGATTCTCCAACTAAGGCTGTCATTGTTTTTTCAGCAATAGAAAAGCTCAATTTTTCCATTTTAAATTCATCTTTTTCATAGGAAAATCCAATGTTATCAAAAGCTATATCATTATCTTTCGGAACAATTCCATTCACTTTATCCGGGATTACATCTGCATATAAAATTCTTGAAAGTCTTTCGTAACTATCTACCGCCGAAACATAGTTCATATAGTGTTGTTCCATAGAAGCGAACGGCTTATAAAACTCTTTTGAAATTACCGCAAAGATAATAAAATTAAGCACATCGAGATTTCCCTTTATAACAAGTATTGCTCCTGCAATTAAAAGAACTAAATATCCAATATCCAGTAAAAAACCAAATATAGATAACTGTTTTGCCTTGAATCTTGAAGCTGCTTTACTTGTTTCTCCGAACTTTTTCGTTTTGTTCATAAGCTCATTATCTAAGCTCTTATTGTTTGAAAAACTCTTTAGTACAGGTATTCCTCTAACATATTCAACAAATAAGCTAACCATATCAAGAAGTGCTGAGTTGTTCTGATTTTCTATTTTTTCAGATTGCTTAATTGTCAGATATAGAAAGATAAGTGCAATCGGAACAGATACAGCCATAATAATAGCAAGTTTGAAATCAATACTTGCAAGACCAACAAATACGACTGCACCTATCAAAAAATCACCAAACATTCTTGACCACATGTGTCCTACAACAAGGGACATATTATCAACATCTTTGTGTAAAATTGTATTGATCTCGCCCAGTCTTTCGTTGGTATAAAATCCTAAGCTGAATTTTTTTAATTTGATAATCATGCGTTCTCTGATTTGCTGAACAATATCAAAACCTGCACTATGCTTTTTCATATCTGCAACCATATTACAAATACCTTTGAACACTACAAGTAATCCAATCGCAATAAAATATTTATATAGACTTGCTAAGCTCGTTCCATCGAATATTTGGAACAGTATAGAAAATACGATCACAATCATAGCTATGGAGCTTAGTCCATAAAGGGCAAAGAATACACTCGATATAATCAAATCTCTCTTGCCAGTTTTTGTAAGTAGTTTTAACATTTCTCTAAACATTTTCTGTTACCACCTCTTTCAAATTCCATCTATCTACCTTGTTCTGTGCTTCAACCATATCCTTATAAAAATCACATCTTTTCATCAGCTCTTCATGGCTTCCTGCATCAAGAACAACACCCTTATCCATAACAATAATTTGGTCTGAATCTCTAATCGTATTTAGATGATGAGCAATTGTAATGATGGTTTTATCCTTGCTTAAATCGTCAATTGCTTCGCCGATAAGTCTTTCATTTTCACTATCAACAGCCGCCATTGCTTCATCTAATATTAAAATCGGTGCATTTTTCAGTATCATTCTTGCTATAGAGATTCTTTGTTTTTCTCCACCGGATAACTTAACTCCCATTTCACCTACTCGTGTTTCATATCCATTTGGCAATGCTGAAATAAAATCATGGCATCTTGCTTTTTTAGCAGCTTCTATGACTTCTTCTTTTGTTGCATTTAGTTTTCCAATTGCTATATTTTCAAAAATACTTAAGTCAAAAAGGATAACTTCTTGTTGCACACTACCAATCAGCATTGAGATATTTTCTTGACTATATTCTTTTATATCTTTTCCATTTATCAGTATTTGTCCTTCATCTGCATCCCAAAATCCCATAAGCAAATTAGATACCGTACTCTTTCCACAACCGCTTGCTCCTACAAAGGCGTTCAAACTATTTTTCTTAAAATTCAAATTGATATTTTTAAGCTCAAAGCTATCTTTTCCGTATGCAAAATTCACATCTTTAAATTCTATGTTTCCAAATTCTAAACCTTGTTCTGTCTTTTTGTTTGGAAGTGGAACTGTTAATACTTTCCCTATCGCCTTTAACGCTTCCTTAAACACAATAGAAAAATGTTGCAATGTAGCTGTCTTACTTATAGAAGCAGTAAAAGCAGACGATAAAATAATGGCAAGGATAAAATTAGGCGTTGTAATATTTCCATGATAAAGAAATATGCTTCCCAAAATCATGACAATAACCACTCCAATTTCCATAAATATGTCAATGAGTCCCATTGGAATTGTAACCATCCCCATGCTCTTTTTAACCCAGTAAATATATTCTCTTGCCGTTTTTAATGTTCTTTCACTAATTTCCTCTTCTTTAGCAAAAGCCTTAATCACAGAAATATTTTTTACATATTCCATTAGCTCTTCTCTCATTCTGTTTTCATGATTGAAGTAAATCGCAAAGTTTTTATCCATTGTTTTCTGTGAAAGAACTTTTACCAAATACATGAGTGGAACTCCGGCAATCATCCCAAGAGCAAGACGCCAATCCACAAAAATCATAGCTACAAAAATAATGGTAGGCAGAAGTGTAACTGCCATTATTTCAGGAAGACCATGGGCAAGGTATACTTCCACTTGCTCTACATCATGTTGAACAATGTTGGTAAGCTCTCCTGTATTATGTTCTTTAAAGAATCCCAAACTTAGTTTTTTCAGATGACCGATAATATCTAACCTAAGTTCTGTTAATTTTTCGTATGCTTTCTCATGGGCAACCTTTGTTGCAAAATAATAAAACACTCCTTTTAATACAAACGATATAAAGATTCCCAAGAATATATACTTTAAATTACCTTCGTTAATATTGTTTGTGATTAAAGAACTAATCAAATATACAAGTAAGATTTGTGGTATCAAATCAAATACTATTTTTAAAGCAAGAAGTGAATTGGATAAACTATTTTTCCCAATCACTTTTTTCCTTAATTCTTTTTCCGGCATGAACAACTCTCCTTTCAAAATTGAATAATATTGAATTTTAATTCAGTATTAAGGTTTAAAGTAAGACTTTGCTGATTACGCAAAGTCTATTTTATCCGATCACTATATTTTTTTAAATTACTGTATCAGCAAATCAAAAATTATAGCACAATCTTTTTCCATTTTCTAATCTTAGTTCTAAACGTTCCAAAAGGGGCAACCGTATTAACATGAATAAACTTATAAACTTCCCATGTCGCTGTTTTAGTAGCTTCATCAGCCCATTTTCTCATATGCGGTTGAAATAATTCTTCTTCACTTAGTGTATCAATCATTGTATAGATAGATATAATATTTTCTTTCAATCGTTTCTTTAATTCTTCTATCGATAAATGAGCATAAGTATCGGTAAACCACTGATATAATTCTCCAAGTTGATTCCATTTAAACATATCCGACGGTGTCTTTACTTCAAAACCGTTTTTCTCATCTTTTTCCCATTTCAAAACTAATGTTGTCCATCCGAGTTGATAAGCAAGATTTTCTGCTGGTGTTCTGTCAACTTCAGGGACTCTCTTATCTTTGAGAGATTCAGGAATAATATCAAATTCAGAAATATACTTTTCAAAACTTTTATTTATCTCAGATTTCAGTTCTTCTTTATCTTTATATATCTTCAAAATATCTCCTCCAAAAATTTAAATTTATCGCATTTAAATATCAAATCAACTTACAATGATTCCACTCCCTTGTAATAACACTTTGCAATAAGTTTTAGCATATCTTTTGCCCACTTTTCACTTTGATAATGCCTTGCTATTTCAAGAAGTCCCTCTGTAAAGTTACTGGCTAAAATATGGGCAAGCATTGGATCATATTCCTGTTTCGATTGTCTTTTTAAACTTACTTCAATATGAACCTGCATTTGCGATATGAGTTTTTGTTTTGCTTCTGTATGCTTTGTACCTGAGCTTTTATCCATTAAAATAATTAACTTCTTACGATCTTTTAAAAGTTCATGAATATAATTTTCTCCAACTTCATCAAACCTTTCAGAAGCAGAACCTTTTTCCAAAGATTCTTCCTCATTAAAAGCTGACTCGAAGTTTATATAAACAGAACTTACTACTGCATCAAACAAAACTGCCTTATTTTTGAAATAGGTATAAATTAGTGCCACAGGAATATCTGCTTCTTTTGCAATTTCTGTTAATTTGGCACCTCTATAATCCTTTTTATAAAATACTTTTTCTGCTGCTTCGAGTATTCTATTTCTAACTTCTTCTTTTAATACTTGTGCCATAGCACACCTCTTTCTATTCCAATACTGAATCTACATTTAATAATAAATTAAAATTCAATATTTGTCAAGATAGATTTAAATATTTGTTTTTATATACTCACTCACCGGTATCCCCACTCTTTTCAAAACCTTTATTTTCTCCTGTTTCTTCTGTTCTCTTCTTGCCTTATATTTATCTTCATACTCTTTCTGTTTTCCACTCGCTTTACGCTTTAGGTAATTTTGATGTAGCTTGTCTTTTCTTTCTTCGATTTTTCTTTCTTCTTCCTCAAGTTTTTGTTTTTTTTCTTCGCTTAACTCCGCCTGTGGTAGTTCGTAATTACCTATGAAATTAAAGTAAATTTCTATCTTTTGCTTTGATGTCTGACTTCCTTTTCTATCTCTTTCATGTACGATAATCTTTTCTACAAACTCATTTATCATTGTAGTTGTAAGTTCATCAAAGTTTTCATAACGACTGATAAGAGATATAAATTTTCTTGCTCTGTCTGTTTCTTTTTCATATCTTGATACCTGCTGCTCTAAATCTTTGATCTCTTTGCTTAAAGTTATCTGCTCTGTTTCATATTGATTGTTTAGTATCTCATATCTGCTATTTGGTATTTTGTTAAGGATCATATCTTCGTAAATTCTGCACATAAGTCGTTCGAGTTCCCTAAGTCTGTTTTGGCTTTCCGTTAATCTTACCTTTTTCTTTTCTATCTCTATTTTTTCTTTTTCTTCCATTTCATTTTGAATGGAACAGATAAAGGCTTCATTATCTTCATCAAGGTATTTTTTAATATCTTTTAGTGTGTCTTGTATTAAATTTAAGACTACTTCCGCTTTTATTCTGTGTGCTGATGGACAAAGCATGCCACAAGGTGTTTTAGTATAGGCACTGCAAGTGTAATAGGGTATATTTTTGTAATTGCTTGTTCTATGAACATACATTTTACTTCCACAATCTGCACAATACATCAGTCCTGTGAGTGGGTGATATTCTCCCCAACCATCAGGATACCTTTTTACATTTCCTCTTATCCTTTGCACATTATCAAAGGTTTCTTGGTCTATGATTGCTTCGTGAGTATTTTCAAAGATGAGCCATTTATCTTCGGATACATATTTACTTTTCTTATCCTTGAAATGCTTTCTTGTTTTAAAGTTAACTGTATGCCCTAAGTATTCTTTTTTCTTTAAGATACTTGCGATTGTGGAACTACACCAACGATAAGGATATTCAAAGTTCTTGCTTTGATGTAATCCATATCCCATTTTTTGCTGATGATAAGCGGGTATATCTATCTTATCTGCTTCCAGTATCTTCGCTATTTTGTATGGTCCTGCTCCGTCCATTGTAAGATTAAATATTCGTCTTACTATCTCGGCTGCCTTTTCATCTACAATCCACTTATCTTTGTCTTTTTCATCTTTGATGTAGCCATAAGGTGGAGTGCTTGCCGTATGCTTTCCGCTTTCTCCTTTTGATCTAAATGTAGATTGTATTTTTCTTGAAGTATCTCTTGCATACCATTCATTCATAATATTTCTAAAAGGGGTAAAATCATCTTCTCTGTAAAAGCTGTCTACATTGTCATTTATAGCAATCAGTCTTACGCCCTTTTGTCTTAATATCTCCATACATTGACCGACTTTAAGATAATCTCTGCCGAGTCTACTCATATCCTTTACGATGATACAACCGATATTTCCAGTATTTACTCCATTCATCATTTCCATGAAGCCTGGTCTATCAAACTGTGTCCCGCTTATTCCGTCATCTGTAAAATGGATGATATTAGTTAAATTATTCTTACTTGCATATTCTTCAAGGATTTTCTTTTGATTAACGATTGAGTTACTTTCTCCTTCAAGTTCATCATCTCGACTTAATCTCTCATAGAGTGCTGTTATCTTTTCAAAATTCCTCACTTTTTCCTCCTTCCTCTTAATTTCTTAAATAAAAAAGAATTAAGAAGTACATGTTTCACTAAAACAGTGATTAAGTGTTCTCCTTAATTCTATTACTCCTGCTGCCAGCTTATATTTCTTGTATTGCTTAACTGCAAAATGACTTGGATCTTTCTTTTCAAGAGCTTCAAAGAGCCTATCAATTGGGTTCATATAGGTTTCGTCATCTTCTCTAACCTCACTTGCGTCAATCATATCCAAAAGTGTCTTAAAGTTCTTTTCTTCTTCTGGTGCTTCATAATATATATAACCGATGAGGGCAGTGTAATACAGCTTTTCAGCCTTTACCCAAAAATCTTCTCCAGCCTTTTCTCCATCTCCCTTAGTATTAGCAATAATCGTTTGGACAAGCTTTAAAATATCTTTTTCACTTCTCAAATATGCAAAGGGATTGTATTTCATTGATTTTTTAAAGTTTATTGTGTTTAAAATCTTTATGTCATATCCATTTTCATAAAGCATTTTTCCACACTCTAACACAAGTGTGCCTTTAGGGTCTGTTACTACATAGGAAGAGTGCATTTGCATTAGATTTGGCTTTACATAAAATCTTGTCTTACCTGATCCAGAACCACCAATCACTAACACATTTTTATTTCTAGCGTATTTAGGGTTTTTAGGTCTTGAATTCATTGTTAGTCTTTCAGTATTAGTTATTAGTACATTGTTTTCAAACTTAGGGTCAATGTATGGAGCAATATCCTTGCTTTCTCCCCATCTTGCAGATCCATATTCCTTACCTTGCCTGTATTTCTTTTTATTTTTACCTTTAATATAAACAATTAGCTTAACAAGAGCAGCAACTGAAACACCTACTAACAAGTCCCTTGGATTAAGGCTTGGTATATAAGATAAAGTTCCTATATCAGAAATTCCCACCATTAATCTATCAATAATATCTCCTCCTACATAAGAATTTATGTGCTTAGAAAAGATATTTCCAATGTAGCAAAATGATAAATAGGGAATGTTTGATAATATAAATTTCTTTGGGTTGTCTATTTTAATTAAGTTTTTAATATCAGAAAGAATGGCTTCTAATACCTTATTCATCGTAGAAACCTTCGCTATCTAATAAAATTAGTAGGTAGTGTCTTCCCTTTGGTGTTATAAAAGTTTGTATGCCTACAAGTATACCTAGTGGATCAACCCATTCTTTTACTTCAAAGTATCCCTTGTTCTTATCTGCATAAGGTAAGAGTTTCTTTTTCTTATCTCTGTAAATTAATCCCTTATCCATTAGAAAACTTATAAACTGATTTTGTGGTATTCCTAACTCTTTGGCAGTATTTCTAAAGTTTGTAAGTAGGTTATAATCTACTAATTTGTCATAATAGTCTGCCTTTGGTCTTAATTCTTCAATTTCTTCCTCTCTCTCGGCAATAATTCTATTGACTACTAAAATTGCATCTGCAAGTAGATCTTCATTAGTTTTCTTTTCTTGCCCTGAAATATATCCTCCATTTTTTCTAATACTTGGTAAGACTTCTCTCGTTACCCAAGCTTTGAATATTTTTGCTTGGGGTAGTTTTGATGAAAGGATAAGTGAATACAGTCCTGATTCATTAATTATTGAAATATTCTGTATTCCTCCAGGGGTGTTCCATTTCGTTACACCCTTATCTTCCTCGTCTACATGGTCATAAATAGCTTTTCTTGGATTGACATATCCTAGCATAGTTGCTACTTCATTAGCTATAAAGAAAAACTCACCGTCTTTTTCTATAACAGTGAGTTTCCCAAAATTCTTATTTTCAAATGTTTTTAAATTACTTATCATAAGCTTTGCTCCTTATGTTTATTTTTAACTTTATCTTTACTAATGGTGTCCTTAGCCATATCTTTAAACTTATTTATAGTATTCGTTATTGAATCTTTTCTATCGGCCTTTCTTTCAGAAGCCTTAACTGCTTTTTTAAAGGCGTGTTCCATTACCTTTATATCCTTAGATTGAAAAAACACAGAGTGGTTACCAGTTTCCTTATCTTTCATAACAGAAAACTTCACTCCGTGTTTATTTAAAATTTTCTTTAGTTCTTTTAACTCAGGATCTTTTAGATTAATTTCTTCTAACTGTCCCTTTTTAACCATATCTTTTAGTTTTACTTCTTCTCCGTTATTTTTTATTACATTTTTCAAGCCTCCTTGTTCTTCTATTTGCTTGTGTACTTTCTTTAAGGCATCGAGAATTGCTTTACTTGTTGCTTTTGCAAGCCTTACTTCAAGATTAAGACTCGACCTTGATACTTCTTCATTAATCATCTATTCCACCTCCATATAAAAGTAACTCTTTGTATTTTCTTAACTTCTCCTGATGGATTTTTCTTCTAAAATCTTCTCCTGTAACTTTAACTGGTATTGTCATTTCAAGTATTCTTGAATATATCCTCTGATACTCAAGTTCAATATTAGGATTTTGAATAATTTCCAATGATAAGTTTGTAGTAAAAATTGTCGGCCTACCTTTTAAGTATCTTGAGTTTATAATGTTATATACTTGTTCTCTTGCATAAGATGTATCCCTTTCAATTCCAAGATCATCTAAAATTAACAACGGAATGTTTGATAGGTTATCTATAATTTCATTTGAATCTAGCTTAAATGCTGATTTTTGTATTTGATTTATAACCTGAGATAAATTCATAATCTTAACTTTAACTTGTTCTCTTTCGATTAATTCATTTGCAATTGAACAAGCAAGATAAGTCTTTCCGCTGCCAACATCTCCATAAAATAAAAGTCCTACATTGTCTTCCTTCATTTGCTCAAAACTTTTGGCATAATTATAGGCAACCTTATAGGCTTGACCTTTTTCATTTAAGAATCTCTCAAAAGTATATTGGTGTTGGTTTAGCGATGAAAAACAATCTCTTTTTAGCCATGATATTCTCGTTAATATTTCTCTTTCTGCATTTTCCTTATCTCTTTTTATTTCACATTCACATTTAATTCTTGGAATAAACTTTGTAAATCCAAGGTCAAGTAATTCTCCATCGACTCTTTTACCACAGACATTGCAATAAATATGTCCATTTCTTTCAATATCATTTTCTCTTAATACAAAATTTTTTAAGTTCTTCATAAACTCTCTCCTATATCGTAATTCATTTTCCTTGTTGTATTATCATTAATGTTTTTTGCCTGATCATTAAGATACCAATTGATTATCGTTGCCTTGTGGTCTTGATATTCTCTGTTATTTGCTTTCATATATGACGACAACCTATCAATGTATTCATTAATTCTACTTCCTAACTCATTTGTTAAGTCCTTGTATTCTTCATCAGTCAAAAATATGTTTTTATATATTCCATAAGGCTTTTGCCCTTTACTAAAATCATTATTTCTTAACTCATTATTACTAATATTGTTATAGTTACCTTCCGATTTTCGGAAATCTTGAAGTCTGTTATTCGGAGTTCTTGAATTCCGATTATCGGAAGTCTGGACTTCTGATTTTCGGAAATCTGGATTTCTATTATTTGAATCAGAGAAAACACTCATAAAATCTTTAACATATATCCTATTTGGTTTTCCAAGTCCTTGTCTTTTCTTTTCTATCAATCCAATTCCTGATTTTATATCAAGCTCATTTATAATCTTTAAGGCTTTATCATTAGCACAGTTAAATTGCTCTTTAATAGCATCCATTGTGTAGTAAATAAAGACTTTTCCATCTTCATCTATCCAGCCATTTTTATATGAAAGACCCATTCGATTAAGCATATATGAATACAAAACTTTAGCTTCAATAGAAATGCTCTCAAAAATCTCATCTTCCATTAATACCATAGGTAACCTAATGAAGTTATACATTTCAGATTGCCTATTATAAAAATAATCAAAATTCATTCCTACCTCCTCTCTTTAAAATAAAAAAAGACGACAGAATTATTGCTTTCTATCGTCTACGGTTGTCTTATATTTATTTTTCTTCAAATTGATTTTATTGTATAGTTTAATAATTCTAATAATCCAATAACATATATACCTAATTTAGGTAATCCAAATGGACTAAATAAAAATGCTAATATTAGTGCTTCAATTACAATTTGCTTGTCTCCTTGAAAAATGCTAGCTATTCCAATTATAAAAATCAAAGTAGAAACTACGCTTAACAACGCAGTACTCAAACTTAATATGAAGGTTAAAAAAGCTATGAGCAAACTCAACACTAATCTTATCGGTAATAAAATTATTCTAATTATCCATCTCATACATACTCCTAAAAATTAAACTGGGATTCATAACAAACCCCAGTTTCATAATTAGCGTGTCCTTTAATATAATTTTGATCCTGCTGGAATATTATCATCCAGCATTATTAAGTTAAGTTTTTCTTCACCGTCATACTCACAAATTGCAGATATAATCATACCTTCTGAGTCGATTCCCATCATCTTACGAGGAGGAAGATTACAAATCGCAAGCAGTGTCTTTCCAATTAAGCTCTCTGCGGTGTAATATTCCTTAATACCAGATAAAATAACTCTTTCCTTTTCAGAACCATCATCTAATGTAAATTTCAAAAGTTTTTTTGACTTAGGAACTTCTTCGCAGTTCTTAACTTTTACAACTCTAAAATCAGATTTTGAGAATGTATCAAAATCAACCATATCTTCAAATAGTGGTTCAACTTTTACTTTTGAAAAGTCGATTTTTTCTGTCGTAAGTTTGTCGTAAGTTTCGTAAGTTTCTTTTGACAAACCCCCATTTTCTGCCTTTTCTAAGCCTATTGGCTTCATTGTTGGGAACAACATAATATCTCTGATTGATTCGTTGTTAGTCAACATCATTATAAGTCTGTCAACACCAATTCCCAATCCGCCTGTTGGTGGAAGTCCTACTTCCAATGCGTTCAAGAAATCATAATCCATCATTTGAGCTTCGTCGTCACCATTTTCTCTAGCTTCAACTTGTTTCAAGAATCTTTCTTTTTGATCGATTGGATTGTTCAATTCACTAAATGCGTTTGCGATTTCTTTTGTGCATACAAATGCTTCAAATCTGTGAGTGTATCTTTCGTCGTCTGGATTTCTCTTAGCTAATGGACTTACTTCCACTGGATGACCCAACACAAATGTTGGTTGAACCAATTTTTCTTCGCAGAAATGTTCGAAGCATTCGTTGATTACTTCTCCACGCGACATGTTGTCTTTTATGTCAACATTATTTGCTTTAGCAACTTCACGAGCTTGTTCATCAGTTTCAATTTCATCAAAATTTATATCTGCGTATTCTTTTATCGCATCAACCATTGTGATTCTTTTCCATGGTGGTGTAAAGTCAATTTCAGTTTCACCGAATTGAGATTTCATAGAACCATTAACTTTTTCACACACGAATGCAACTAATTGTTCCGTTATATCCATCATATCGTTGTAGTCAGCGTATGCTTGGTACAATTCTATTGCCGTATATTCTGGATTATGTGTGTGGTCCATTCCTTCGTTTCTGAACATTCTACCCATTTCATAAACTTTGTCAAATCCACCTACGATTAATCTCTTTAGGTATAATTCATTTGCAATACGCAAATACATATCTATATCCAAAGTGTTATGGTGAGTGATAAATGGTCTCGCATTTGCTCCACCAGCAATTGTATTTAAGATTGGAGTATCAACTTCCAAGAATCCTCTTGTATCCAAGAATTCTCTGATTGCCGAAATAATTCTAGATCTCTTAACAAAAGTATCTTTGATTTCTGGATTCATAATCAAATCCACGTATCTTTGTCTATATCTCAAATCCGGATCTTTTAATCCATGCCATTTTTCAGGTAATATTTGTAATGATTTAGACAATAAAACTACTGATTTTGTTCTGATAGATATTTCGCCGCTGTGTGTCTTGAATATGCTTCCTTCAACACCAACAATGTCTCCAATATCCATATTTTTAACTTTTGCGTAGTTTTCTTCGCCTAACTCATTTACTTTATTAAATAATTGTATTCTACCAAGAGAATCTTGCAAGTCCATGAAATTAACTTTACCATGGCCTCTTTTACTC
>NZ_CAMXYR010000031.1 GCF_947253225.1 uncultured Anaerococcus sp.
GAATAAATGAATAAAATTCAGCATAGATAAATTGATACAAAATATATACATTTTGAGCCTGAAAATAAAATTAAAAAAACCTTTTCTTATTTTGAAATCCGTGCTATAATAAAAAAGTAAAACTGATATTAAAATTTGATAGTAAACAGGATATAGTAAAGTACATATTAGATTCAAACATATTATTGATATCCTTGACAAGGTTAATATCCATAAATTTTAATATAATTCTATAATCTATCAAGCTTTTAAAAATAAAGTAGTTTAAATCTAGGAACTACATTTATATCTATTTTACACTATATTTAGACACTTATATAAAAACGTTATCAAAAATAAAGCTATTTAAAGGAGTGAAATTAGGTCCGATGTACTAGGTGGGAATTTAAGTATAAATATAAATACTTAAGAGGATTAAAATATTATATTATAACTACTTTTAAAATAAGTTTGAGGAGATACTATGAAATATTTAAAAGAATTTTGTTACCTTTTGTTCTTCTTGCTTTTAGGCTTTGTGGCTAAAAAGATTACAGGACTTCCAATCCCTGAACCAGTTTTTGGTATGATTTTCTTATTTATCGCCCTTGTATTTAAATTTTTAAAGGTCGATGATATATCAGCTACATCAGATTTTTTGACATCAATTCTTGCCTTTACCTTTACTCCTCTTGGAGTTGGTCTTATGGTTCAATTTGATGTTATAAGAGATAATGCCTTGAAGATTCTTCTTGTTATGATTATATCATGCTTAATTACAATGGCTGTTACTGCCAAGGTAGTTGAATTAGTGCAAAAAGTGAGGAAATAAGATGAGCGAATTATTAAATACATATCTAGCGGATAATGATTTTTTTGGAATAATCCTAAGTATAGTTATGTTTAGGATAGGGATGATAATTAATAAGAAAACTAAGATTGCCCTCCTAAATCCATTACTTCTAGCAATAGTTTTTAGCATTATATTTTTGAAATTAACAGGCATTAGTTATGAAAATTTCAATAAGGGCGGAAAGTATATTTCTTTCCTTATTGCACCAACAACTGTTGCCTTGGTCGTAAGTTTGTATAGGAATATTGATAGACTTAAGGCAAATCTAATTCCTATTTTAATCGGTGTAATTGTAGGTTCAATAGTTGCTATTTTGTCAGCTTATCTTTTGTCAAAATTCTTCCATTTTGAAAGAGATTTGACCCTTTCAATGATGCCACAATCTGTAACAACTCCAATCGCCAAATCGCTAACTGAAGAATATGTTGGTAAATTTGTAAGCGATGATGTAACTATCAAAACTTATGCTGCAATCACTGCTATTACTGTAATTCTTAGAGGAACTGTAGGAGCAATCTTCGCGCCTTCTGTAATGAAAATTATGAAGGTGAAAGACCCAGTAGCCCAAGGTATAGGCATAGGAACATCAAGCCACGCTATGGGCACATCTAAGGCTATAGAAATGGGAGAAGTCCAAGGCGCTATGAGTGGTCTTTCAATTGCTATCGCAGGAATTTGTACAGTAATCTTGATGCCAGTTTTCGTAATGATTTTTATCGGCTAAGTATAGATGGATACAAAGATATTTATGTATACAGGAAAGGGTGGGGTAGGCAAGTCTAGTATTTCTAGCGCTACCGCCATTCTTTCAGCCAAAAGGAAAAAGACAATCTTAATAAGCATAGACCCTGCCCATAGTCTATCGGATATATTCGATATTAAGATAGGTGGTGAAATTACTGAAGTTTCAGATAATTTATCTGTAATAGAATTTGATGGATTGAAGATTCTTGAGGAAAAATTTCCTGATATAAAAAACACACTGGCAGATAAATTTAGAAAGATAGATTTTTCAAAGCTAACCTATACTTCAAGTTTGGATATGCCCTTTATTGTGAATATCCTATCTCTTATCAAGATTTTGGATATATATGAGCAGGGAATTTATGAAAATATAATTGTCGATTGTCCAGCTTCAGCTGCAACTTTTGCATATTTGAAATATCCTGAGATGCTTTCTTGGTATTTGGAGAAGTTTTTCGGGGTTGGCAAGGGGATTATAAGAACCCTAAGACCAATTTCTAAGTACAAGTATAAGATAAACTTACCAGATAAAGAAAGTCTTGATAAGGTAGAGATAGTCTACCAAAGGTTGCTGAAATTGGAGAAGATTCTAAAAGACTCATCAATAGCAACAGTAAGACTTGTTGGTCTTTGCGAGAAGATGGTCATTGAAGAGAGCAAAAGAGATTTAGCCTATCTGAATTTATTTGATTTTAACATAGATGGATTTTTTGTAAACAGACTCCTTGAAGACGATGTGAGTGAGTTTATAAAAAGACGTATAGAAATTCAAGAGAAAAATCTTGGAGAGATAGCTAAGATTTTCTACAATATTCCAATTTATAAGATAAAGCTAATGAAAAAAGATATGAAGTCAATTGATGATTTGAGAGACTTTGCTGATAAATTGGGAGCTTATGAAGACTTACTTACCATAAAAGCTTTAGAATCTAGCCATGCATATGAAAAAAATGGCTTGGGGTATTTATTGAAGATTAGAGTAGATGATGTTGAAGATGTAGAAGTATCAAAAACCAATTCGGATATAAATATTAGATTAAATAGCGTAAGTAGAATTATAGGTCTTCCAAATCTTTTGATAGATATGGATATAAAAAGTTATGAACTAAAAGATGGCTTTCTTATAATTTATTTAGAAAAATCTGGAGAGCTTATATGAGAATTATCATTAATACAGGTAAGGGAGGAGTTGGAAAAAGTACGATTTCTGCTCTTACTTCTATAAATATTTCAAAGAGGCTAAAGACCTTACTCATAAGTAGCGACTTAGCGCACAGCCTTAGTGATTTATTCGCTATCAAATTAACAGCTAATCCCACAAGAATTTGTGAGAATCTATATGCTTTAGAAATAAATCCGATAATAGAAAGTGCCAAAGCTTGGCAAAATCTCAATTCTTATCTGAGAGAACTTGTAAAAAACAATTCTCTAAATGATATTCAAGTTGAAGAACTTTTGCTTTTTCCAGGTCTTGAGGATGTATTTTCTTTGCTGAAAATCTTAGAAATTTACAAGGAGGGAAAATACGAAGTCCTTGTTGTAGATTGTGGGCCTAGTGCAGAGACTATTTCACTTTTGTCAACAGGTGAGAAACTCAATAACTTAGCTGATACTTTAGTTCCTCTTGTTAAGAGATTTAATAGTTTGTTGGGCGGGTTTATTGAAAAAAAGACAGAGGTTAAAAAGCCAAAGGACATTGTTTTTGATGAGTTTGTTGGCCTAGCTAAAAAATTATATGAACTAGAAAAAATTCTTATGAACCCTGAAATTACGAGTGTCAGATTTGTAACAAAGGCAAGTAAGGTAATTAGTAATGAAACCTTCAGAGCATCCACTCTTATGAATATGTATGGATTTCTTACGGATTGTGTTTATATAAATATGCTCTATCCAGAGGAGATCAAAAATTCTTCCTATGATAATTTGTATCTTGAAGAAAGGGAGAATGTGGACAGGATTGAGGAGTTTTATCCAGATAAAAGAGTTTTCAAAATATATATGAAAGCAAATGAAGTAATAGGATTAAAGGAGCTTGAGAGTCTTAACGAGGAGATATTTTCTAAGATTTATTTGGAAGAATTTTTTACTGCTTGTAGGACTTTTGACATAAAAAGCGAAGGAGCTAGCAAGATTATTGAAATAGATTTTAAATTTGCTAGTGATAAGGAGGTTGATGTTAGAAGGATAGGAAATGATTTAGAACTTTCCTACCTAAATTTCAAAAGAAGATTCAAATTACCAGATACTTTATCTTCTAGGAAGATAAGTTCGTATTCGATTGAAGATGAGAAGCTAAAAATAGTAATGGATTATGATTAAATTAAAATATTGAGAGGTTTTACATAATGGAAGCTAAAATGGAATTGTTTGATACCTTTGCTAAAAACCTAGAAACAGTTAATGGTACTTGCTTTACAACAGATAAAAATGATTTGGCAGATACTATTGTTAAAATTTACAAGGATAATGGCATAGAAACAACTTGTATGCTTGACACAGATTTGGCAAAAGAGACAGGATTAATTAAAGCACTTGAAGATAACGATATCACAGTACATACAGATCACATAAGATTAAATAGCGAGACAGATAAGGGCGGTATAACAGAAGTTGCCTATGGAATTGCTGAGCTAGGTTCGCTAATTCAAGCAAGTGATGATGTTGATAATAGATTGATGGCAATTATGCCTGATTATTACATCGGAATCTTGAAGGGTTCAACAATAGTAGAAACATATGATGATATGTTCGATAAACTTGCTGAATTGAAGCCATTTCCAAAGTATGTTGGCTTTATAACAGGGCCATCAAGAACTGCAGATATTGAGTGTGTTGGTACTGTAGGTGTTCACGGACCTTTGAAAATGAGTGTTGTCATTGTGAAAGATTTATAGGCGGAAAAAGAGGAGATTAATATGGTTGATACTATAAGCTTAAAAGACGAGATAAAGGATGCGCTTGATAATGCGACTTTAGGTAGAACTCTTGGTAATTTCTGCAAAACCTATCCACAAAGAAGATTAAATTCTTATAATGGAGTTGATTTTAAGGAAACCCAACAAGCTATTAAGAGAGTAAAAACTTATGCAGCAGAACATGTTGATGAAATGATAGCTGAATTTAAGAAGAATTGTGAGGCTAGGGGAGGTCATGTTGTTGTTGTAAAAAGCAAGGAAGAAGCTAGTGAATGGGTTAGGAATTTCATCAAAGAAAAAGATGTGAAATCAGCAGTTAAGTCAAAATCTATGTGCTCTGAAGAAATTCACTTTAATAAGATTTTAAAGGATGAGGGTGTAGAGTGCCAAGAAACAGACCTTGGTGAATTTATCATCTCTCTTGAAGGAAATACCCCAGTACATATGGTAATGCCAGCCCTTCACTTGAACAAAGAACAAGTTGCTGACTTCTTTTCAGAATATACCAATACCAAACATGAACCAATTATATCTGAAGAAGTTAAAACTGCTAGAAAAGTAATGAGAAATAAATTTACTCAAGCTGACCTAGGTGTATCTGGTGCAAATGTTGCTGTAGCAGAAACGGGAACTGTCTTTACCATGACCAATGAAGGTAATGGTAGGATGGTTGGTACTCTTCCTAAAAACCATCTCTACATTTTCGGTATTGAAAAATTTGTAAATTCAATGTCAGATGCTAGGTGGATTTTCAAAGCTCTCCCAAGAAATGGTACTGCGCAAAGAATTACATCTTACTTGTCTTTGTATACAGGTGCTTGCGAAGTTGTTAGCGATAAAGAAGCTGATACCAAAGAAGATAAGGGATTTTATTGTCTAGTAATAGATGATCCAGGAAGAAGAGAGATTCTCGCTGAAGAAGGATTTAGAGAAATCTTTAACTGTATCAGATGTGGAGCTTGCCTAGATGTTTGTCCAGCCTTTGCTCTTGTTGGTGGTCACGTTTATGGCTCTAACGTTTACACAGGTGGTATAGGAACACTCCTAACTCACTTCCTAATTGATAAGGATAGGGCAAATGAAATCGAAAGTGTTTGTCTACAATGTGGTAGATGTAATGAAGTATGTGGTGGTGGTCTTCCAATAGCACAAATGATTATGAAAGTTAGGGAAGAACACGTTAAAGATAACCCAGATCCAATAAAGAAATTCGCTCTTGATGCAGTAACGGATAGGAAACTTTTCCATTCATTATTGAGGATTGCATCAATAGCTCAAGAACCATTCACCAAGGGTGGAACCATGATAAGACACCTCCCAGATTTCGTATCAGGAATGACAGGGGGCAAGGTTCTTCCATCAATAGCAAAAGTTCCATTGAGAGATATTTTTGATGATATTGAACAAAAGGTCGAAAATCAAAAAGGAACAGTAGCCTTATTTGCAGGATGCCTCCTAGACTTTGTTTATGTAGATACTGCCAAGTCATTAATTAAAAATATGAACTCAATCGGCTATAAGGTAGAATTTCCAATGGGTCAAGCTTGTTGTGGTTGTCCTGCAAGCAATATGGGTGATGTTGAAAATGCAAGAAAGGAAGCAGAGATAAACATCAAGGCTATGGATGCAGAAAAATATGATTACATTCTCCTTGCTTGTCCATCATGCACCCACCAACTTCAATCTTATCCAACTTTCTTTGAAGAGGGAAGCGAAATGTATGATAGAGCAAAGATTTTGGGAGAAAAATGTGTTGACTTCTGCAAATTATTCCACGAGAAAGATGATTCAGAAAATGCTGGAGATGGCAAGAAAGTTAAGGTAACCTACCACGACTCATGTCACTTAAAGAGAACCTTGGGTATCCACGATGAACCAAGAGACTTACTAAAGAATACTGAAGGTGTGGAATTTGTTGAAATGGAAGATAGCGATAACTGCTGTGGATTTGCAGGAAGCTACAATGTATTATATCCAGATATTTCTTCAAAAATTCTTAAAAATAAGATTGAAAATATCAAAAAATCTGGAGCAGATGTTGTTGCTGTGGATTGCCCAGGTTGTATGATGCAAATCAGGGGCGGTCTTGAGGCAGAAGGCCTTGATATCAAGGTTAAACATACTTCAGAAATAATATCTGAAAAGAGAGGACTTATCTAGTAATGACTTTGGCAGTAAGTGATGCTTTGGGTCAAAAACCTATAGAAAATATTATAGAAAATTCAATAGAGCAAATTCAAATAGAGATTAGAAAAATCTTAGGCGACTACAAGGCTATTGATTCTCTCCAAGATATTATCGGTGATTCGCTAATTTCAAGTGGGAAAATGGTTAGAACGAGGCTTTTGCTAGCTATAAGTCTTATGGGAAATACCGATATTTCAAGCGATTTTATTAGCCAAGCAAGTGCGGTTGAAATTACACATCTAGCATCGCTTATTCACGACGACATTATAGATGATTCCTTGTTAAGAAGAAATCACCAGTCAATCCAAGCAAAATACGGCAAAGATACAGCCGTATTTGCTGGGGACTTTATGATAGCCAGGGTATTTAGTTACTTGCTTGAAAAAAACTTGAGCAATGAGGCCTTGCTTATAGCAAATACCATAAGAGATATGTGCAATGGTGAGGTTGGACAAAATTTGAGCAAATACAAAATAGATGTAAGTGAAGGCGAGTATTTTAGGAATATATCAGGAAAGACTGCATCATTTTTTAAAGCTGTTTGCTATTTTGGAGCTAAAAATTCTAAATTCAACCAATTTGATACAAATAAAATTGTAAGATTTGGGGAGAATTTAGGATTGATGTTTCAAATCAAAGATGACCTTTTGGATATATTTTACAGCAAGAAATTCACAGGCAAGGAAGAATTTAAAGATGTAAAAGAGGGAGTATATACCTATCCTGTTATAGTTTCCCTAAAAAATAAGACCTACGGAAGAGATATTAGAGAAATTCTTATACAAAATCAAGAAAAAGGTCTTGATGAAACTAGCCTAGAAGGACTAAAGATTTTAATAGGAAAAACTGATGCAAGGGCCATAAGCTTAAATAAAATCAAAGAATTATCCAGAGAATGTAGACTGATAGTAACAAGCCTTTCCAAGGATGATTTCCTAACCTATTATCTAATTAAGATACTAGAAAAAGTGGAGAAGAGCTGATGGATGGCTACCAAAAAATGACCATAAAAAACGTCATTGATTTTGCAAATCCAAAGTCATTTGTGGCTTCAATAGTCCCAGCTGGCTTTGGTATCTTGATATCCATCAAATATGGATACTCTGTAAACTTATTTAGAGCTTTGGGTTTACTCTTATCCTGTGTTTTCTTTCAAGCTTCTGTCAACACCATCAACGATTACAGTGATTTTGTAAATGGGGTTGATAGCAAGGAGGATAATCTTGAAGAAGATGATAATATCATGTTTTACAACAAGATTGACCCAAGAAGTGTTAGGAAATTGGGGTTAATATTTCTGATTTTAGGGATAATACTAGGACTAATTAGCCTTGGGAAGATAATATATCCAAGTCTTATAATCGGGATAATAGGTTTACTGACAGTTCTTCTTTATTCCGGTGGACCCTTTCCCTTATCCTATCTACCAGTTGGGGAAATCGCAAGCGGATTTGTTATGGGAGGCTTGATTCCTCTTGGAGTTTTTACTGTATTTGCAGAAAAAATTGACCCAAGGGTCTTGGCACTGTCTCTTCCACTAATGGTTGGCATAGGACTTGTTATGATGAGTAACAATGCTAGTGATATCGAAAAGGATAGGAGAGCAAATAGGTACACACTTGCTGTATGTCTAGGAAGAAGAAATATAAGAGTTGTGTATAGGCTATCTTTTCTATTTTGGCTAGGTTCAGAACTTTTCCTAAGTTATTACTTGGGAGGATACCTAATCCTAATTTTCAATATCCTAATCTTCGTTTGGAAAAGAAAATTTCTTGCAGATATGTATAAGAAGAGTTTGCTTCCAAAAGATAGAATTGGTCAGATGATGGGGATTGGACTAACAAATATCATAATTAATGGAAGTTATGTAGTAGGTATTGGTCTAAGCCTTTTAGGAGCGTAAGATGGAGAAAAGTAAAAAAGTATATGAGATATTTCAAAATATTTCTCCCTACTATGACAAGGCGAACAATAGAATTAGCTTAGGTCTACAAAAAAAATGGAAAAAAAAGCTCGTAGAAGACATAGGCAAAGAAATAAGTGCAAAGGATAAGGTCTTGGATATTTGCTGTGGAACTGGTGATATTGCTATAGCCATAGCCGAAGAATCAGAGGCGGATGTTTGTGGTTTAGATTTTTCAGAAAATATGCTCAACCAAGCTAGAAAAAAATCAAAAAGTATAAAAAATGTATCCTTTGTAAAAGCGGATGCGAAAGACTTGCCATATCCTGACTCAGTTTTTGCATGTGTTAGCATTTCTTTTGGATTGAGAAATACTGATGATTATGAAAAAGTAATAGGAGAAATGGCAAGAGTTGCTAGAGGGAAGATTTATGTGATGGATTCCTTTCCAGTAGAAAATATCTTGATAAAGCCTTTCTATACTTTATTTTTCAAATACCTAATGCCCCTTTTGGGTGGAGGCATAAAGAGATACAGGGAATATACTTGGCTATATGAATCAACAAAAAATTTTGTAAGTCCTAAGCAACTTGTGAAAATTTATGAGAAATTGGGACTTGAAAATATTGAAGTAAGGAAAATGCTCTTTGGGGCATGCGTAATAATTAAAGGACAAAAATCTCAACATACGGGGGAAATATATGAGTGAAGATAAGTTTGATGTCATAATAGTTGGAGGCGGAGTTGCAGGTTTAGCTGCATCAATACTTTTGGCAGAAAATGATATGGAAGTTTTGTTGGTTGAAAGAGGAGATTATTGTGGAGCAAAGAACGTTACAGGTGGTAGACTTTATGGACATAGTCTTGAAAAGATAATACCAAACTTTGCCGAGGAAGCTCCTATAGAAAGAAAAGTTGTCAAAGAAAAAATATCTATGATGAGCGAAAAATCTTCCCTAGATATTGGATTTTCATCCAAAGAATTAGGTAAGGACAAGGATTCATCATCATATGTAGTCTTACATAGTAAATTTGATCAATACTTAGCAGAAAAAGCCGAAGAAGCTGGTGTTGCAATAATAACGGGAGTTTTGGTTGAAAAACTCTTAGTAGAAGATGGAAAAGTTGTTGGTATTGATGCTACTGGTGAAGAGATGTTTGCTGATTCAGTAATAATTGCTGATGGTGTTAACTCACTTCTATCTCAACAACTTGGAATTAAGAAAGAACTTGAACCTCATCAAGTCGCTGTTGGAGCTAAGGAAGTAATTGAATTATCAGAAGAAATAATCAATGAAAGATTTGGCTTAGAAAGTGGAGAAGGAATGAGCTGGCTATCTTGTGGCGATCCAACCATGGGAGGCTTTGGTGGTGGATTTATTTACACAAATAAAGATTCCTTGTCAGTAGGAGTTGTTGCAACTCTTTCAGATATTGGATATGCTAATACAAGCATAAACGACCTTCTCGAAAGATTTAAGGAACATGAAAGTGTAGCTCCATACTTAAAGGGAGGAAAGACAATTGAGTATTCAGGACATTTGGTTCCAGAAGAAGGTATTCACATGATTCCAGAACTTTATGGAGATGGGTTCTTGGTAGTAGGAGATGCGGCAGGCTTTTGTGTAAACCTCGGCTATACAGTTAGAGGTATGGACTTTGCCATTGAAAGTGGTCGCCTTGCAGCCCTAGCACTTATAGCTGCCAAAGAAAGAGAAGACTATAGCAAGGAAAGCTTATCCATATACAAAAAATTAGTCGATGATAGTTTCATAATGAAAGATCTAAAAACTTTCAAAGCCTTCCCAACAATCCTAAGTAGAAGAGAAATCTTCAAAGACCTACCGGAAATAGTAAATGATGTAGCAGGTAGAGCCTTCACAGTAAATGGTGGAGATACACAAGGTTTCATAATGGGAACTATAAATGACCTAGCAAGCAGAATGAGTGCAACACAAATATCAGAATTTATTTCAACCGTAATGGAGGCAATGTAATGAAAAGGATGAGCGTAGAAGATAAACTAGGATTGGATATTTACCATACTGATGAACACCATTCCCACATAGATGTAGATACTGATTATAAGGACGAAGAAGAAATCCATAAGTTGTTGATGGCATGCCCTGCAGGTTGTTATACTTATGTAGATGGAGTATTTGCTTTTAGTCACTTGGGATGTTTGGAATGTGGAACTTGTAGAGTTTTATCTCATGGTAAAATTGTAAAAGATTGGCAACATCCACAGGGAGAAATAGGAGTAACTTTCAGACAAGGTTAAAGGCAAAAACCAAAAGAAAAAAATGTATCGAATATCACAGAAGGCTGACCAGTTAATTCTGGTCTCTTTTTGTAAGCTAAAGAAAAGCCTAGAATAAGGCTTGACAAAAATAGAAAATGCAAGTATTATATCTAGGTACAAATTCTCTACTCCGTTACAAACAACGGGGTCAATGACCGCAGGGAGGTGAAAAAATGAATAAATATGAAGCAGTATTGATTTTCAAAGCTGATATGATCGATAGCGACAGAGTAGCTCTTCTTGATAGATTTAAAGAAATAATCGCCCAAGATGGTGAAGTAACTAGCGTTGATGATTGGGGCAAAAGAAAACTAGCTTACGAAATTAATGATCTTAAAGAAGGTTATTACTACATCGTAGACTTTAACTCTAACCCGGACCATATCAAAGAATTTGAAAGAAGACTAAGACTTTCAGATTTTGTAATCAGATACATGGTTATAAGAAAAGAGGACTAATCAATGAATAAAGTTATCCTTATCGGAAGATTGACTAGAGATCCAGAGTTAAGATACACTCAATCACAAAGAGCTATATGTACATTTACATTGGCAGTAGATAAGAGACTTAGCAGAGACAGAAGGAGCGAATTGGAAGCTCAAAATCGTCCTACCGCTGATTTTCTAAGGATAAACGTTTGGGGAGTCCAAGGAGAAAATGCAAGTAAATATCTCAGAAAAGGAAGTCAATGCGCTGTAGAAGGTAGAATCGAAACAGGTTCTTACCAAGATAGAGAAACAGGCAAGACAGTCTATACAACAGATGTTGTAGCTGATAATGTTGAGTTTGTTGGACAAAGATCAGATAATGGTACTTCATCATATGCTAACAACAGAAACAACTATGATAACCAAGACACCTACAGAAATGACTATTCACAAACAAATAACTACCAACAAAACCAAGGAAATAACCAAGGCTTTGATGGTGGCGATGATTTTTTTGATGATGACTTTACCGAGATAGAGGATGATGGAAGAATTCCATTCTAATATAAGAAAGGATTTATAATGGCAGGAAGAAGATTCAGACCAAGAAAAAAGGTAGATCCATTTGTAAAAGATCCATCAAAAGTTATCGATTATAAAGATATTGAAACTTTAAAGAGATTTGTTACAGATAGAGGTAAGATCTTACCAAGAAGAGTAACAGGTCTTAATGCAAAACACCAAAGAGAAATCACAAGAGCTATTAAACGTGCTCGTCAAGTTGCATTATTACCATACGAAGAAAACTAATAATAGATTAATAGATAAATAAACTTCAATAAGCAATATTAAGGGATACTAACCAGGTATCCTTTTTTATTATAAATTTTGCTTTAAGGGAAAATTTTCCTTAAAAATTTGTCAAAATTTCATTTTTATATTAAGATAGATAGGTAAATAAATAAGGAGGAATTTATGTTCGTAGAAATTTTAGCTTTGCTTGTTTCAATCCTTGCACTTTTGTTCATGGGTTTTACAATCAAATCAAAAATTATGCCAGTATCATCTGGTAATAAAAGGATGACAGAAATTGCTGGACACATCAAAGACGGCGCTATGACTTTCATAAGCCGTGAATATAAGTATATTGCAATATTTGTCGTTATAGTATCTATCCTTATAGCAATCTTTTTAAATACTAAGATTATGATTTGCTATGTTTTGGGATCTATATTTTCAATGTTAGCTGGTTACATCGGTATGAGAGTTTCAACAGCAGCCAACGCAAGATGTGCAAATATGGCTCTTGAAGAAGGTAGCAATGGAGCTTTAAATGTTGCCTTTGCTGGTGGTTCAGTAATGGGATTTGCTGTAACAGGTCTTGGATTTTTAGGTATTATGATTACTTATTTTGTTTTCAAAGATCCTGCAATCCTTATGGGCTACTCACTTGGAGCATCTTCAGTTGCTCTATTTGCTAGAGTTGGTGGTGGTATCTACACAAAAGCAGCCGACCTTGGAGCTGACCTTGTAGGTAAGGTAGAAGCTGGTATTCCAGAAGATGACCCAAGAAACCCAGCAGTTATTGCTGATAACGTTGGTGATAACGTAGGAGACGTTGCAGGAATGGGAGCTGACTTGTTTGAGTCTTACTCAGGAGCAATTATCTCTGCTATTACCCTAGGTATTATTGCAAGTGGGGAAGCTGGAATGAAGTTTACTTTTTTCCTAGTAGCTATAGGTATCCTTGCTAGTATTTTTGCTAGTATATTATTCCTAACAACTAAGCATACTAACCCACAAAAATCACTTATGAACACTATTTATCTATCTGGTGGAATCGTGCTTGTAGCAGCCATAGTTTTATCATTTATCTACTTTGGTAATAAGAATGCTGCTGTTGCGATTATTGTTGGTATAGTAGTTGGTATTTTGATAGGACTACTCACAGAATATTACACATCAGATAAGTATAAACACGTTAGGGCAATTGCAGCTGAATCTAAAACTGGAGTTGCAACAAATATTATTGCAGGACTTTCTGCTGGAATGCTTTCAACAGTATTTCCTATCATATTGATTGCCCTAGGAATTATGACAGCCTACTGGGCTAATGGTGTATTTGGTATCGCCCTATCTGCTGTAGGAATGCTTTCCACAACAGCAACAACAGTAACAGTTGACGCTTACGGTCCAATAACAGATAACGCTGGTGGTATAGCAGAAATGAGCTACCTACCAAGCCATGTTAGAGATATTACAGATGAACTTGATTCAATCGGAAACACAACAGCAGCTATTGGTAAAGGATTTGCTATAGGTTCAGCAGCTCTTACTGCTCTTTCCCTATTTGTAACTTACTCAGAAACCCTAAAGCTAGGTGCTATTTCAATCCTAGATGCTAAGGTTGTAGCTGGTATGTTTATAGGAGCTATGCTACCTTTCCTATTTACAGCTCTTACAATGAACTCTGTAGGAAAAGCAGCCACTGAAATGATTGAAGAAGTAAGAAAACAATTTAGGTCAGATGATAGAATCCTCAAGGGAGAAGTTGAACCAAACTATGCAAGATGTATTGATATTTCAACAACAGCTTCCCTAAAGGAAATGATACTTCCAGGAGTTTTAGCTATTATCGTACCAATAATAGTTGGAAAAATATTTGGACCATATGCCCTAGGTGGTCTACTCGCAGGTGCCCTAGTAACAGGAGTGCTATTGGCTATCTTTATGTCAAATGCAGGTGGAGCTTGGGATAATGCGAAAAAATATATCGAAACTCTTCCAGGAGAAGAAGGAAAAGGATCTGATGCTCACAAGGCTTCAGTAGTTGGAGATACTGTTGGTGATCCATTCAAGGATACATCAGGTCCATCTCTAAATATCCTAATCAAACTTATGACTGTAGTATCAGTTGTATGTGCTAGCCTATTTATTTAATTATTTATCAATTTAACTTGACAAAATTTTGTTAGGTGATATAATTACAAACAAGATAAAGCGAAGATAAGAAGAGTAGCTTAGCTAGAGTTCTCAAGCGAGCCTTGTAGAGTGGAAGAAGGCAGGATTAGGCTAAGGGAAAAGAGTCTTTGAGCTATTAGTCAGAATTAGAGTAAGATTAATCAGGCAGGCCTGTTATAGCCGAAGAGTATGCAAGTACTTATTGAGTTTTATTTTGTGAGAAATAAATAAATTAGGGTGGCAACACGAGTCCTCGTCCCTTTGTGGGATGGGGGCTTTTTTATTTGCCAAAGGAGTAGAAAATGAAAAAGAACTTTTATAAAATCATGGCTATAGTCTTTGTTCTAGCAGTTTTTTTGCCATCAAGGGCCTATGCAGATGATAAGATAGTAGATGATGGGGTAATCGACCTTGGTACTAGTGCCGACTTTCCACCTTATGAATACTATGAGGGCAAAAAAATTGTGGGAATTGATCCTGATATAGTCCGAGCTATTGGAAATTATCTGGGAGTAGAAGTAAAGCTTCACGACATGGACTTTAACAATATTATAGCTAGTATCCAATCAGGAAAAATAGACGGAGGAGCAGCAGGCTTTACTGTAACTGAAGAGAGGAAAAAATCTGTAAACTTTACCGACTCTTTTACAAAGACAAGACAGATAATAATCAAGAGAAAAGATTCTGATATTAATGGGGTTGATGATTTAAAAAACAAGAAAAAAATCGGAACTCAATTGGGAACAATTGGAGACACTCTTGCCAAGGGAGATTTTGGTGAGGAAAATGTAACATCTTTCAACAAGGTTCCAGATGCTATTATTTCCCTACAAAGCAAGAAGGTAGATGCCGTAATCCTTGATGAGCAATCAGCCAAAAACTTTACTTCGGCAAATAAAGACCTTGAAATTGTCCAAACTCCTTACTTGGAAGAAGAATACGCTATAGCAATTTCTAAAGATAATCCAGAACTTTTAAAGAAAATGAATGAGGCAATCAAGGCCCTCAAGGAGTCTGGGGAAATTGACAAGATTATGGCTAAATATCAAGCATCTGACCAAGAGGCTCAACGTTTGGGATTAGTTCAAAGATTCAAAGAAAATATCATAAAAAATGGGGCCTACAAGTACCTCTTGGATGGCCTTAAGAAAACTGTCCTAGTAACACTAGCAGCACTAATAATTTCCTTTGCTCTAGGACTAATCATAGCCCTAGTAAGGTCAATAGCCACAGACATGACAAGCGATATAAGTGGTTTTGGGGGAATTTTACTAAAGCTTTTGGACAAAATATTTTCAGTTTTTGTAACTATAATCCGTGGAACACCATCAACAATTCAATTGCTTATCATGTTTAATGTAATATTGGCAAATCTTGACAATATAATGCTTGTAGCAATCATATCCTTCGCTCTTAACTCTTCAGCCTACATGGCAGAACTATTTAGGGGTGGGATAAATTCAGTAAACAAAGGAGAGAAAGAAGCTGCTAGGAGTTTGGGTCTATCTAACCTCCAAACTATGAGAAAAGTAGTAATGCCACAAGCTATCAAAAATTCACTACCAGCTCTTGGCAACGAAGTTATAACCCTCTTCAAAGAAACATCAATAGCTGGCTTCATAGGTCTAGCCGACCTAACAAGGGGAGCATCAATCGTAATAAGTCAAACCTTTGATGCAGCGACAGCGTATTTTTCAGCAGCCATTATTTATTTAGTGATAGTAATGTTAATGGAAAAGATATTTAAAGAACTAGAGAAAGGATACCTATATGCTTAAAGTTAGAAATGTAAAAAAGTCATTTGAAAATCTAAATGTTTTAAATGGGATAGACTTGGATGTAGAAAAAAAAGATGTAATCACAATAATAGGACCTTCTGGTTCAGGCAAGTCAACTTTTCTTCGTTGTCTCAATCTTCTGGAAAAGCCTGACTCTGGGGATATATTTTTTGAAGATAAAAAAATTAATGAGGAGAATATAGATATTGATTGTCTAAGAGAAGAAATTGGCATGGTATTTCAAAACTTTAACCTCTTTTCAAATATGACTATCCTAGAAAACCTGACTCTCGCTCCTGTAATGAGGAAGAAGATTGATAAGAAACAAGCCGAAGAAGAAGCCATGAAGCTTCTAACAAGAATTGGGCTTTCAAGCAAAAAAGACGTTTATCCAGTAAGTTTATCAGGGGGACAAAAACAAAGGGTAGCTATAGCCAGAGCCCTTATGATGAAACCAAAACTAATGCTTTTCGATGAGCCAACCAGTGCCCTCGATCCAGAAATGGTAGGAGAAGTTCTTGAACTTATGAGAGAACTTGCCCATGATGGGATGACAATGGTAGTTGTTACCCACGAGATGGGTTTTGCTAGAGAAGTATCAAGTAAGGTAATCCTAATGGATAAGGGAGAAGTGGTAGAAAGATCCACAAACCCTGAAGAATTCTTCAAAAATCCCCAAGAAGAAAGAAGTAAACAATTTTTGTCCATGGTTTTATAAAAACTCTTGACAAGTTATAAAAATAAGTGTATTATATAAAAGTAATACACGAGCGGGATTGGCGGAATTGGCAGACGCGCAAGACTAAGGATCTTGTGACCGATTTTAAGGTCGTGGAAGTTCAAGTCTTCTATCCCGCACCAAGATTTAAAGAGAAATGTTGAGAAATCAGCGTTTCTCTTTTTGTGTATGGCAAATAAAAAGAATCGAATTTTTAATCGAGGTTGGAATCCTAGCAAAAATTCTTATAATTAGTAAATAAATTCAGACTAATGAAAATCTTAGCCCAGAAATTAGTAAAATGTTATAGCTAAATTATATTCTTTTTAAAATCCTAATAAGTTGCAATCACCCAATATAAAAATATGGGTAAAGGAATTTTTAATATATTTTTCATAATACATATAGGTTGATACCCCTAATCCACTCGTTCACCTTATCTTTATTGTAGGGTATATTAAAGTTAAATAATATAAAACTTATATTTTATCAACATAAATACTTTTATATATAGTATCTTCATAACAAAGAAGTATAAAAGAAAAATTAAATCCATTAATAAATATATATGAGTGAATTATTTAATAGCATTACTCCTCGTGTAATTTAATGAAATAGTAAAAATATTTAATAAGTAACCTACCCAGATCAATGTTATGGTTTTACCCATATTGATAACATATCTAAAGAATAAGAGGAATCTTTTCAAGAAAATCAATTTAATATTTTATGTTTACATTCATCTAGGCAGAAAACTTATCAAATTAGCCAGGTAAGAAAAGTTAATATTACAACAATCATCAATCTTTTACTAAAATAGCACTGGTAAAAGTATCATTTACTTTCACTAGTGCTATTGATTATAGAACTATTTAAAATTATTATGAGAGCGGGCTTTATTTTCCTTTTATCAATTATTGTTTGAAATAAGAAAATCTCAAAAAGAGTATACTATCAACAGAAATGGTTTATTCTTAAAATTGGTAAATCATAAGCTTATAATCT
>NZ_CAMXYR010000032.1 GCF_947253225.1 uncultured Anaerococcus sp.
ATAGTCTCGTGGGCTCGGAGATGTGTATAAGAGACAGCATTTATTCTTAGCGTATGAATTTTTACTTTGTCTATTTTTAAATAATTCCTATTAGTTAGACGACAAAGAAAAAACTCCTATTAATTAAATAAGAGTTTCATTAGAATAATATATAGCGTTAGCGATTGCCCTGGCCATAACCTTTGCTGCCAAAGCCCCTACTATATTTACATCTGCTTTTATTTTATTTGTAGCTAGTCCAAAGACCGTATCTCCATCAAACATTGTATGGACTGGGTTTATGGCTCTTGCATAACCATCATGGGTCATCTGACATACCTTGGTTAGCCTTGTCTTGTCAAATGTAGCATTAGTTGCTATAAGACCAATAGTTGTATTTTTCCCTTCTACATCTGGAAAACTTCCAGCAATTTCTCCAAGTTTGTCCATGGTTTTTTGGACTTTACCATCAACTATTGGCCCTGCTATTTGCTTGCCTCTTTCATTATCGAAGATATCACCAAAAGCATTAACTGCAACTATAGCTGCCACCTTTAAAGTTCCTAGGCTAAGGGATGCCTGGCCTATACCAGATTTCATAGCCTTATCCATACCCAAGGCCTTACCAACAGTTGCTCCAGTTCCAGCTCCAATTATGCCACATTCTTTATTATCATATCTTGCTTTTTTGTAGGCAAGTTTTGCCATTTTATAATCAGGCCTTGCCTTTGACGATTTATAGGCTAGGTCAAACAAAACTGCCTGACTTACTATGGGGACAATTCCACAACCAACATCAAAACCCTTACCATCTTTTTCAAGTTCTTGCATGATTGCACTTGCAGCATCTAGTCCATAGGCTGAACCACCAGATAAAATAAAAGCATTCACTTCACTTACTTGGTTGATGGGATTAAGAAGGTCTGTTTCTCTTGTTCCAGGAGCTGAACCCCTAACTTCAACTGCACCAGTATTTCCTTCATCTGGTAGTATTAGACTAAGACCTGTTCCGCCCTCAAAATCAGAAGCATGGCCTAGCTTAATTCCCCCTACATCTGTCAAAAAACCTGGGTAAATCAATGTATTTCCTCATTTCTATAAGAATCCATCATAGATCCAAACACTTCCGCACTTGAAGGTGGAGTGTATGATATGGCATTGGCTCCAGCCTTGATTGTTTCTAAAATTTGCTCGCCAGTCTTGCCTCCAGTTGCAATGATTGGAAATTCATCTCCGATATTTTTTCTTATTTCACGAACAAGGTCTGCTGTGTATTTTCCTCCAGATACATTTAGAATCTCTGCTCCAGCTTCAATCTTTCCTATGTAATCATTCTCAAAACTAACCACAGAGGCAATTACGGGAATATCAATAAAATCCGAAATTTCTTTTATATCTTCGTTTGGCATAGGAGAATTTACAACAACCCCATAGGCACCAGCAAGCTCTGCATCAATAGCTATATACTTAGACCTGAGTCCTTGGGTAAGTCCACCACCAACTCCTATAAAACAAGGTACATTTGACACATCGAGAATAGAATTTGTTATTGAATTTTGCGGAGTGTAGGGATAAACTGCCATAACTGAATCAGCATTAGAATTTCTTATAATAGCAAGATCTGTGGTGAAAAGTAGGGATTTTATCCTCTTTTCAAATATCATAATCCCACTGGCCTTGTAAATTTCTTCTGGTACCTTTATAAAAGACTTCCTAAGTTTTGAATGAACTTGAGGAATAAATTTCTTATCCGACATATTAACCTCTCTTACTAATATAATAAATATTGATTTATAGATATATATATTTTACAAGAATTAGATATTTTTACAATGAAATTTCTTTTTTTAGTAGGAAATTGTATTTAACAAACTAAAGATTGATATCAGTAATCATTATTGACAATTAGGTGTTTTTTTATTATAATTAACTTGAACTTAGATGATGATTTTTTAAGGTTAAAGTCATATTTTTTTTAGTTTTGTTATAAGAAAGAATAAATTTTTATGATTTTCTTAAACCATCATCAAAATTCAGGAGGTAATTATGAAAATTAAAAATAAAGTTTCCCTATCCCTAGCACTCTTGCTAGCTCTTAATGTAATCCCACAAATATCTCAAGCAAGCCAAGAAGAACCAGCTAGTACAGGTGAAGTAACAAACGAGCTTACTAATGAAGCACCTCTAAGTGAATCTACTGATAGAAGTGCTGATAGTAAGACAAGTAAGGATGAGGGTGATAAAGTCAATGAATTAAGCCCATCTTCCACCCAATCTTCACCATCTAAAGATGAGCCTAAAGCAGATCCAAATGCAAAAACAGAGGAAGAAAACAAGAAGGATGATTTTTCAAAAAGGGTAGATTCAGCTAAAAAAGACCTAAAAAAATATTTAGAGTCTATGGATGAAACAGCAATTGACAATCCTTCAATTAATTTTGAAAATTCCAGTAGGGAAGAATTAAAGAAAGCTCTTGCCCATGCCAAAGAGCTCTTGGCTGATAATAATATTGATGAAAATAAGTTAAAAGAAATTGAAAAGATACCTTTTAAGAAGGTTAATGGCAAAAAACAAGGTTTATTTAGAGATTTCACCCACAAGGCTCTTGTCGACTTTAAGGTTGAAGGTGATAGAACTAATACCAACCCTCACAATAATAAAAAATATGTAGGTCTTACTAACAACAAGTTCTTCATAAAATCAAAGCTCAAGGGGCTAAAGAAAAGTGGTGAAGATAGCAAGAAATTCATAAAATTAAACTATGTTACCGATGAAGATTATAATGCTACCAAAGTTGATGGTGTTTCTTCATCAACTCCAAAATATAATAAGCAAGAACTTCCAAAGGAAAATTACAAGATTACTGAAGTTGATGGAGGTTATGAAGTAGAAATCCTCAAAATGCCAGAAAATACCAAGTTCATCAAGCCTATAGTTCTTATGAAACTTGCTGATGGAACCTATTTCGAAAATGGCGACCTTGTTTTTGCAAAAAACGAACATACAGATACTTCAAGTATGGCTGGTTCTAGTAGCGAGACTGAAACAAAAGATAAAAAAAATGATAAAAAATCATCAGATAATAAAGATAATAAGAAAGATGATCCAAAAAAAGACTCTCCTAAAAAAGATGGTAATAACCCATCAAATAAAAATAAGATTGCAAAGACAAATGCAAATGTTAAAACAGGTATCACTTCTTTAGGTAGCTTATCAGCTCTTATTGCAAGTTCCCTAGCCCTAGTAGCTAGCAAAAAAAGAAATAAGTAAGTAAACAAACAAACATAGAGGGGCTCTTGCAGAATGAACAAATCGTCCCAATATCATTAGAGGAAGTTCAACGGAATTTTTGCCTCCATAAGACACAGGCACTAATAAAAATTCCTAAGATAAGCTTCTAATGGTGGAAGGATGATTGTTCATAATTTTACAAAAACCCCTTCTTCTCTTAGACTCTCTTTATAAAGGCAAGGCTTTCAAAGGGGGCAAGTTTTATTTTTTTGTCTACTTTTCTATGACCATAATTCCCCAAAAAATAAGTAAACTTTTCGTACTCATCAAGAATTTTCTCAAGGTCAACTTCTACTTCCTTAGCTTGGAAGTTGTTCATGTTGATTAGAACATCTCCCTCATATTCTCTAATATAGGCGAAGATATCTGCGTCATTTTCTAGGATTGGGAAATATAGACCATCCGATATTATATTTTCTTCTTTTCTAAGTTCGATAAGTTTTTTGTAATAATAGTATATTGAGTTTTTATCTTCTAAGGCCTTTTTTATATTTATAGTTTTATAATTTTCATTCACTCCTATCCATGGAGTAGCTGTCGTAAAGCCAGCATTTGCTGACTCGTCCCATTGCATAGGAGTCCTTGAGTTGTCCCTAGATTTTTTCTTTATTATTTTAAGGGCTTCTTCTTCATTTTTTCCATTGGCAAGAAGTTTTTTGTAGGCCTTTAGGCTCTCTATATCCCTGTAATTTTCAATAGAGCTATAAGTAGGATCGGTCATTCCTATCTCTTCTCCTTGGTAGATAAAGGGAGTTCCTCGCATCATGTGAATAGTTTGGGCAAGCATCGTGGCAGTTTGGTAGGGATAGGATTCGACATCACCGAAACGATTGTTGGCTCTTGGTTGGTCATGGTTGTTCCAGAAAAGTGCGTTCCAACCAGCTCCTTCCTGCATTCCCGTCTGCCATTTATTTAAGACTTTTTTTAATTTCTTCATGTCAAATCTTATATCTGTCCACTTGTTTCCATTTTCATAATCTACCTTGAGGTGGTAAAAATTAAAGACCATTGAAAGTTCATCACCTTGGGCAGATGAATATTTGATTGAATTTTCAATATTTGTAGAGCTCATCTCTCCCACAGTTATTAGCTCAGGATTTTTGCCAAAGGTCCTTGAGTTTAATTGCCTTATCCACTTATGAACTATAGGAGTATCAGTATAGAGTTTCTTTTCATCTGACTCAAGTCCTGTAGAATCTTCTAGGCTTTGACTTTTTCCTATTACGTTCAATACATCAAACCTAAATCCACCTACCCCTTTTTCCATCCAAAAGTTTACAATCTTATACATTTCTTCTCGGACATCTGGATTATGCCAGTTAAGGTCTGCTTGAGTTTTGTCAAAAAGACAAAGATAGTATTTCCCTGTATCTCCAAATTTCTCCCACGCTGGCCCTCCAAATTTTGACTGCCAATTCGTTGGAAATCCACCATCTTTCCCTTCTCTTATATAATAAAAGTTTTGGTAATATTCATCTCCTGCAAGGGCCTTGCTAAACCATTCATGCTCTATAGATGTATGGTTTAAAACCATATCAACCATCAACTTGATATCAGCCTTATCCATCTCCCTTATCAAATCATCCAAGTCTTGGTCCCTACCAAATACAGGGTCAACATGGTAATAATCTGCTATATCATATCCATTATCATTTTGAGGCGATACGAAAAATGGATTGAGCCATACCATATCAACTCCTAGGTCTTTAAAGTAGGGGATTTTTTCTTTTATTCCTAAAAGGTCGCCCAAGCCATTTCCATTTGTGTCTTTAAAACTTCTTGGGTAGACTTGGTATATTACTTGTTTTCCTAAATTCATATTTCTCCTAACTAGAAATCTACAATATCTTAAAAATATCTTTTGCCATAATTATAGTCTTATTACTTGACTCCTACAGGTACAGGCATTATATGAGAAAGTTCAGCCGAAATGTCTAGCTATTCTTCCTGTTCCAGAGCCTCTTTTACACTTTCATGAGCCTTTTTTCTCATTTCTTCATTATCAATATGAGATTTTTCTATAAGTTTTTTAAGCTTTTCCCTATCATCCTTGGTGTACTCCAAATTATCGTCGAGTTTTTTTCTCATATAATGGTTTATGGCAAATCTTCTTATATTTTCATATTTTATTGATTTTCTCTCCCTAAAATATGCAAAAACTAAAACGACAAACATTACCATCCCCGCATAGCCAATTAGAGGATAAAAAATCGCCACCAATTTCTTAAAGCCTGCAAAGCTTAGAGCAAAACCAAGAAGAGTAATGCCAACTAGAAGAACCCTAAACCTCTTCTCATCCCCATAGGAAAATCTCCTACTCAAAGCATAGAAGAGAGAAATTGCTGTATTAAAAATCATCCCAAATATCACAAGAGCCATCAAAGTGCCGAGGATTGGATTAATATCTTCTATCACATAGAGCATGGGAATATCTAAGTTTTTAATCTCATCAATTCTAATAAGTAAAGTTAGAACTATGAGGATACCTAGTATTCCTACAAGAAGTCCCCCAACAAGACCTCCTATCCCAGCTTCTCCTGTATTTAACTCATCGCCACCCAAAACGAGAGCCATTGATACAGCAGTCATTATGCACATGCCAAAATAGTTAATCACAGTTAAACTTACACTATCGAAGTTACTTGGCAAGGATTTAGCCAATTGATTTACCGCCTGCCAATCTACTTTGTAATTTGTAAAGGTATAGATACTTGCAAGCAAGGTGAAAATTACAATAAGGGGTGTAAAAGAACCAATCACCTTACTAACCTTGGAAAAATCAAGCATGCCGACTCCGATAATTAAGCCTGTACAAATCACTGCCCCCAACCACCTAGGAGCACCAAAGGCTTGATTGAGGTTGGATCCAGCTCCCGCTATCATTACAAATCCAATAATAAAGCAGGTTAATATTAAAGATATATCCATGAATTTACTTATAAATTTATTAGTTATTTCATCAAACACTTCCGAGTGGTCGTTGGCTAGATAGTGACTACCTAGTTGTAAAAGTAAGCCTCCTATTAGCATATGCAAGATGGCAACAACACCTATCCCAACTATGCCTGATAAGCCTAGGGAAACAAAATATTGCATTAGTTCTTGACCTGATGCAAGACCCGCTCCTGTTAACACACCCACATAGGCAAGCATTATAGTAATTGTTTTTTTATTCATAATTCCTCCGTTTTACCATAATACTTGTTCTACATTCAATTTCAAATATAACTATTTTTATAGACTTGATTATTTTTAATAACATATGAAAAGGAGCCCGTGCATGGTGAATAAATAATCCCATCATTGGAAGAACAATTCAATAATGGAAATTATTTTATCCTAATTATGCACTAGCTCCTTAATTCACAATTTTTCTCAAAGCTTCAATATTTTGTATAAGAATTTCTCCTTTTGGTAGTAGCTTGATTAGTCCTAAATCCTCAAAGTAGGAAAGCTTTCTTGACAAAGTTTCTCTAACAACTCCAGAATAAGAACCAAGCTCTTCTCTAGTGAGGTGTGGTTTTATGAGAAGGTTGCCTTCTTTAGTTTCCTCAACTAGGTCAAGTAGAAGCTTAGCTACTTTCATATCTGCATTTAGACCAACAAGCCTATCAATAAGCTCCTCGCTTCTTCTAATTCTCTTGAAAGATTGCCCCAGTATCTTTATAAGAATCTTATTGTTTTTAATCATAACATTGAAAAAATCGCTTTTGTGAATGTAAATTAGTTTGGTTTTTTTTAAGGCCTTAGCCTCGTATTGGTAGTTTTCGTCAGTTAAGAGGTTGTGAGCTCCAACAAAATCTCCCTTGCTATAGGTATAGAGAACTTGCTCCCTCCCATCTGTAAGGTACATGGAGATTTTAATGAAGCCATCTACAATGATATACATATATTCCGCTTGGTCGTTGTAGCGAAAAATTATCTCGCCTTTTTTGACTTCTTTGATTTCAACTTTGTGGGTGAATTTGTCTAAATCATCATCTGATATATATTCCAAAAGATTTATATTGTAAAACTCTTTTCTCATAGCCACTCCTTAGCAAGATTTTAGCATAAAGTTGGCATAAGATTCAAGCTCTTTTGCTAGGTTCTTATCCATTTGTGGCATGTTTTTTAAGGGATAGTTCCTCTTCATCTTTTTATATTTATCGACTCCGAGGGTGTGGTAGGGTAGGATTTCTATTTTGTCGATATTTTTTTTAAGGGGTTTTAAAAACTCAACCAATTTTTCCATATCTTTTCTAGTATCAGTAACGCTTGGCATCATAACGTGTCTTATCCAGACTCTTGTGTTTGTTTTTGATATTTGATACATGAATTCTAGCAAGAGGTCTTGATCAACCTTGGTTATTTTTTTAAACATTACTGGATCATAATGTTTGATATCGAGCAAGAAAAGGTCAGCTTTCTCGGCAATTTGTGGATAGTAAATCCTATCTCCTACTCCTGATGTATCTACAGTTACATGGATTTTTTCCTTATGAAGAGCATCAATCGTTTCTAAGAGAAATTTCCCATCATTCATAGGCTCTCCACCAGAAATTGTTACCCCACCACCGTTTTTGTAGTAGGGTTTCATTCTCTTGGCTCTTTTTACAAGTTCATCAACACTTATATCTTTTCCAAAATTTGGGCTTTGAGTATCTGGATTATGGCAAAATACACACCTAAGGGGACATCCAGAAAGAAAGAACACAGTCCTTATCCCTGGACCATCAACAAGACCCATAGTCTCTATTGAATGTAATTTTGCCATAATCTCTCCTATCTAAGCAAAACCATGGAAGGTTCTTTGGAGAACTTCTCTCTTTTGCTCATCGCTTAATCTATTGAAATGAACTGCATATCCTGAAACTCTTATGGTTAGGTTAGGATATTTTTCTGGATGGTGGTAGGCATCTAGCAATTTTTCCCTTTGAAGTACGTTAACATTTAGGTGGAAGGCATCTTGACCAAAATAACCATCCATAATATTTACTAGGTTGTCAATCCTTACTTCCTTCTCCTTACCAAGAGCATCTGGAACTATGGTAAAGGTGTTTGAAATTCCGTCTTCGCATACACATTCGTAAGGAAGTTTAGCCACTGAATTGAGTGATGCCAAGGCTCCGTTTTCATCTCTACCATGCATTGGGTTGGCACCAGGTGCAAATGGCTCTCCTGCCCTTCTTCCATCAGGAGTTGTTCCTGTCTTTTTGCCATACATTACATTTGATGTAATAGTTAGAGCTGATAGAGTTATTTTTGCATTCTTGTAGGTCTTGTGTTTTTTAAGCTCATTAGAGAAATAGGTTAGGATTTCTACTGCTATTTCATCAACCCTATCATCATCATTACCATACTTAGGGAAGTCGCCTTCTCTTTCAAAGTCGATGGCAAGGCCTTCTTCATTTCTAATTGCTTTAACTTTGGCGTATTTTATTGCTGAAAGTGAGTCAGCTGCAATTGATAATCCTGCTACCCCTGTTGCTAGATTTCTCTTAACTTCTGTGTCGTGAAGAGCCATTTGTCCTGCTTCGTAGGCATACTTATCGTGCATGAAGTGGATTACATTTAGGGTGTTTACATAAAGAGCTGCAACCTTAGCTAAAACTTTTTTGTAGTTTGCCATAACCTTGTCATAATCAAGAATTTCATCTGTGATTTTCTCTACACCGTCAAATACCTTAATTGAACTTCCATCTTTATTTTTCTTCTTTTCATCAACTGCCCCATTAATAGCATAGAGCAAGGACTTGGCAAGGTTAGTTCTTGCACCGAAAAATTGCATTTCCTTGCCTACTTCCATAGCTGATACACAACAAGCTATTGCGTAATCATCTCCATACATATTTCTCATCAAATCATCATTTTCATATTGGATTGAGTCAGTTTTGATAGAAATTTTTGAGCAGAATTTCTTCCATGCTTCTGGAAGTTTGTCAGCCCATAGGATTGTCATATTTGGTTCTGGTGCTGAACCTAAGTTTATTAATGTATGAAGGAATCTGAAGGCAGTTTTTGTTACTAGGGTTCTTCCGTCAAGTCCCATACCTCCAATCGATTCAGTTACCCATGTTGGATCCCCACCAAAAACTTCATCATATTCTGGTGTACGAAGGTGTCTTACAAGTCTTAGCTTAATAACAAGTTGATCAATTAGCTCTTGGGCATGGGCTTCATCAAGAAGTCCATTTTCCAAATCTCTTTGGATATAGATATCAAGAAAGCTTGTATTTCTACCAAAGCTCATTGCGGCTCCATTGTTTTCCTTTACTGCTGCAAGATATCCAAGATATAGGAATTGAACTGCTTCTGTTGCATTTGTAGCTGGTTTTGAAATATCTATTCCATATTTGTAAGCCATATTTTTAATCTTGCCCAAGGCTCTGATTTGCTCGCTAACCTCTTCCCTGAGTCTTATGGTTTTTTCAAGATTTTCTTCATCAATTTCAATCTTATCTAGGTCTTTTTTCTTTTCTTCAACTAACCTATCAATTCCGTATAGAGCAATCCTTCTATAATCTCCAATTATCCTACCACGTCCATAGGCATCTGGCAGACCAGTTAAAAGACCAACAGTCCTAGCAGTTCTCATGTCCTTTGTATAGGCATCGAAGACTCCCTCATTATGAGTTTTCCTAAATTCCTTGAAAGTTTTCTCCAAAGTAGGATCCATCTTTTGACCATAAGCCTCTAGTGATTGTTCCACCATCCTATAACCACCATAAGGATTAACAATTCTCTTTAAAACTTCATCTGTCTGTAGACCAAAGATAACCTCATTATCCTTATCAATGTAGCCAGCATCGTAGCCATCTATAGATGAAAACCTTGATGTATCAGCATTTCTATAATTTTCAATTATTTCCTTGTTGATTAATCCTTCAACCTCTGACCAAAGTTTCTCAGTTTTTTCAGTAACACCTTCCAAGAAAGAATCATCTCCCTCGTAAGGTTTATAGTTTGCTTGGATAAAATCACGAACGTTGATTTCTTCCTTCCATTTGCTACCTTTAAATCCTGTATATGTCATAAAATTCTCCTTATTTTTCTAATCTAGCTTCATTATAATAGGAAAACTTTTGTCTGTATGTGACCTAAGTCACAAAAGATAGTTTTTTCGGGTATAATTTATTATTGTTGAGTATATTTCATAAAAAAATCCTAATAATTTTTGAAAAATTAATCATATTCGAGAAATAAATGGAGTAATAATGAACAAATTAGAAAATGCAAAAAATATACCTAGCCTAGCAAAAATTGGCCTCTTTATTACAGCTATCCTCTGGGGTTCATCGCTAACTGTTGTCAAGCAAGCATCTCAAACTTTCCAACCCAACTTTATCTTGATGGTTAGATTCGGTCTTTCATCTCTTATCCTAGCCCTTATTTTTAACAAAAACCTTAAAAGGGCAAGCAAAAAGGATGTTAAAACTGGTCTTATAATTGGAATTTTCCTTTTTCTAGCCTACTCTTCCCAAACACTAGGCGTTACTTATGCTGCCCCTGGCAGGAGTGCTTTTCTATCTGCCTCTTATTGCGTAATAGTTCCCTTTATGGCTTGGCTATTTACAAGGGTAAGACCTGATAAATACAATATACTTGCCGCGCTGATTGCAGTAGGAGGTATTTATTTCATTTCAAAATCATCTATAGATGGAGCTAACTCAACCTTTGTTGGTAAGCAGAAAATATTAGGTGATGGACTCGCTCTCTTGAGTGGCTTCTTATTTGCTAGCCACATAGTTTGTGTTAGCATCTTTGCTAAGGACAAGGATCCAATCCTTATGACCATCTTTCAATTTGCCTCTGCTACAGGGCTAGCTGGCCTTGTAAGTTTTGCTATGGAAGATAATTCTAATATACTAATCCCTTCTTGGAGGCCTATTCTTGAGCTCGGCTACTTGGCGATATTTTGTACGACAATAGCTCTTCTCCTCCAAAATATAGGTCAAAAATACACTGACGAATCGTCAGCCTCCATCATTTTAGGTTTTGAATCAGTATTTGGTATTCTAATTCCTGTTATGCTCGGCATAGAAAAACTTACTACAAATTCACTTATAGGGTTCGTGATGATTTTTGTAGCTATACTTATTTCCGAAACAAAATTATCCTTCCTCAAAAAATATAGGCTTTTTTAGACTTATATCAATATTTTGAAGGCTAATAGGATTTATATAATTTTCATCACTTTATGGTTTATCTCAATTAAATAAGTCTCAATGAAAAAATGCTGGTTTGGCCAGCATTTTAAAGTAAGTTAAATTTCATAATCAAAATCATCAATATCTCTTTTATTTTCTAGCTTATCTTCCCTAAGAAAATCTATCTTCTTCATAGACTTAATATTTGCCACAATAGATATTGGAAAAGTGACTATGTCTTGGTTATAAATACTTATATTATTGTTCACTATCCTTTTGGCTGCGGCTAATTGTTCATTTTCTTCATCAATCTCTTTTTGCAAATTAACAAATTCTTCGGAGGATCTTAGGTCTGGGTAGGCTTCAGCTAATGCAAAAATCTCATACAAAGCCTTATCTTGATTTTTTATTGTCTTATTGAAATCATTGACCCTATGAGTTTCTCTTGAATTAGCTAGATTCTCAAAAGTATCCTTCTCATATTTAGCATAGGATTTGGCAACCCTTAGCATCTGACATATAGTGTCATATCTTTTTCCTAGAGATATATCTACATTTTTCTTTGACTCATCAATAATTATCTTAAACTTATTTAATCTATTTGATGTCTTAATAAAATAGATTGCTACTAGCAAGATGATAAAAGGGACAAAAAATATACTAGTAAATTTTTTCATATAAATTCTCCATTAAATAACCATCATATAAAGTTGAAATCATAATTTCTCTCTTATTCTTTCAACTAGTTCATAAAAATCTGCCAACTTAACCCTAACTTTTTCATATTCCCCAGCTATGGAAAGACTATCCACATCTGATTTTAATCTTGGAAGTGGAAATAAAAATCCACCAGAATCAAAGGCAATAATTAATTGATTTTCATCCATATACAAGCAAACTTTCATTTTTTCTCTCCAAGTATTTAGGATGTTTATTATAGTTGGATCTAGGATAAGCCTCGTATTAAAATCGTCTGTGGCAAATATTGAGTAATCCTCATTAAACTTAATTGATTCAGTTGTAATTTCCCTCTCATTTTCACGAATTTTTCCATAAGCCCTGTAATTCTTAGAACCTAGAATACTTTTTTCAGTACTTGGAATAATTCTAATATGACCCTTGACATTTGTACTTAAATTAATCTGAAAAACCTGCCCAGTAAAATCGACTTTATGAATAGTCTTACCCTTGTTATCTCTAGTAACAAACAGAGCAGTCATATTTGAAAACTCAGTTTTGTAAGAATCAGCAAATATTATATGACAATTGGAATTATATTTATCAGATCCTGGCAAGATTAGCTCAAAAACATCTAAAGCTAAACCTTCATTGTAAAGCAATTTTGTTTCTGGAAAAACCTCTTCTAAGATAGGTCTTAGAAAATTCTCGGCGTAGTCTTCGCTGATATCAACTTCTTCCTTGTTTCTTGGAGCAAAAAGATTTGTATACAAAACTAGGACAATAGGCAAAAAATAATAGTAGCGAGTGTTAAGAACCAACAAGGCAAGCAAAATTCCTGGCACTAGCCTAAGGTCTATTAGGTTGGGAATATTATTCTTCATCTTACTTTTAACACTAACAAGCTTTTTCTGCATCTCTTGTGATTGTTCAAGATTTCTAATCCTCGTAGTTATTTCTGGTTTCGTAAAATTATTTTGATACATTAATAACCTCCCTTCATCAAAGTAACTCATTATATATTTATCATAAAATATAAATTTTAGCAATTATTTTAAAATAAAAAACCACCAATGCCAGTAAGATATGGACCTTGGTGGTAAATTCTTCGTATTTATTTTTATGGTTATTTTCACCTGATATTTTCTAAGAGAACTTTGATATACTTGTAAACTCTTTCCACTGATTCTACATCAACTTTTTCTTCTATGGAATGAGCTCCACTTATGTCTGGACCAATAGAGATTATGTCCATATTTGGATACTTTTCAAATATTGCTCCACATTCTAGACCTGCGTGGATTACTATTGTTTCAAAATCTTTACCCGATACTTGCTTATATATTTTCTGGGCAAGGGGTCTTAGTTTTGAATCTTTGTTATATTCCCAGCCAGGGTATCTTGAAGCAATTTTGTAGGAAAAGTCATTATCCTCTAAGACTTTAGTAATTTTCTTTGTGAGATCATCTAGCTTGTCATGGTTGGATGAACGAAGGGAAATTTCGCATAAGATTCTTCCTCCCTTATCCTTTATAAAGGCGAGATTATTTGAAGATTCTACAGTATATCCATCTTCCATAAAGGAATTAACTCCTGTAGGAAGATTATTTATAAGTTTGATTAGTCTCCTACTTAAATCCTTACTATAAGAAAGACCCTTTGCTTCTGCAATTTCAATCTTCAATTGACCCAAAAGATTTTGATGCTTATCTAATATTTCCATCTTTCTTTTTTCAAGGTCTCCGATATCAATACCAAAGACTTTTACTCTTCCTTCTGATGGAATCACATTATCAAGACTTCCAGAATAAAATTCTCCTATGCTAAGGTCAAATCCATCTAGCAATTCCCCTAAAATTTTTACTGCATTTCCCCTAGGTTCGTTAATCTGCATACCTGAATGCCCGCCCAAGAGTCCACTAACTTTAATTTGATATCCGAAATTTTCTTCTTGCTTTCCGATTTCCTCATCTACAAAGATAGTTAGCCCACCAGCCGAGCCTACTGTAAGTACTCCCTCTTCTTCCGAATCGATATTGATGAGGTAATTTCCTTCGAGAATATTTTCTCCTAGATTGAGTGCCCCAGCCATACTGGTTTCTTCTTCGGTTGTTACAAGAAGCTCAAGACTTGGCCCCTTGTAATTTTTATCTTCCATAAGGGCTAAACCCATTGCAACAGCTATGCCATTATCAGCCCCAAGACTTGTTCCTTTAGCCTTTAAAAACTTGCCAGATATTTCTGGAATAAGTGGATCTTTAGTAAAATCATGGTCTGAACCTTCTTCCTTGGCTGCCACCATATCCATGTGTCCTTGGATGGTAACCTTAGGTGCCTTTTCATAACCTATACTTGCCTTTCTGCTGATGATTACATTTAGCGATTCATCTTGGTAGGTCTTTAGTCCAAGCTCCTTGCCCGTAGCCACTAGAAAATCAGATACTTGCTTTTCATGACCACTAGGTCTAGGAATTTTCATCAACTTATCAAAATAATAAAAAACTCTATCTGGCTTTAGATTTTCCATTATTTTACTCCCTTGGCATTGTTAATGATGATATTTTTAATAACATTAAATGATTTTTCCATTATGTCAACATCTAAGATTTCATATCTTCCATGGAAATTATATCCACCTGTGAAAAGATTTGGTGTAGGAAGTCCCCTGTGTGAAAGAGTAGCTCCGTCAGTACCCCCTCTTATAGGTTTTACTATTGGAGTGAGTCCTTCTTCTTCTATGGCTTTTTTGGCAAGGTCGATTATTTCCATATGAGGTTCTACCTTCTCCTTCATGTTGTAGTAGGAATCCTTAATTTCTAGTTTAATTATTTGACCATATTTTTTGTTCAAGAAATCTACCGCTTCTTTAATTAGATCCTTCTTAGCTTGGAAAGTTTCCTTAAAGAAGTCTCTGATTATATAAACCATATCAATCTCTGCAGATGTTCCATTAATCTCATCTAGCATATAAAAACCCTCATAGCCCTCAGAATATTCTGGTCTTTGATTTACTGGAAGCATTTGATTTAGCTCTTGACCAACTAGGATAGCATTTATAAGAACATTCTTGGCTGAACCTGGATGAACTGCTTTTCCCTCAACATGGATGGTAGCTGTAGCTGCATTAAAGTTTTCATACTCAAGCTCAGCAAGTGGACCTCCATCTATAGTATAGGCAAAGTCAGCCCCAAATTTTTCTATATCAAATAGGCTAGCACCTCTCCCAATTTCCTCATCAGGTGTAAAACCTATTTTGATATCTCCAAAAGCAAGATTCCTATTGTTTACAAAAAATTCTGCAATAGACATTATTATAGCAAGACCCGCCTTATCATCTGCTCCAAGAAGGGTCGTTCCGTCTGTTGTAACAAGCTTATGACCTAGCAAATCTTTAAGGAAAGGAAAATCTTCCTCAGTCAATTTGTATTTATCATTAAGGACAATATCTCCTCCTTCATAACTTTCGACAATCTGTGGCTTAACGCCAGCACCAGTCAACTCAAGAGCTGTATCCATGTGTGAAATAAGACCTATTTTGGGAGCATCTTTCACAGTTCCTTCAATTGATGCATAAACATAACCATGCTCATCACAAGTAGCATTTGTTATGCCCATCTCCTTTAGTTCATCTACCAAAATCTTTGCCAAATCAAGCTGACCTGGTGTTGATGGGCAACAATCTTTTTTATCATCACTTTGTGTATCCACACTAATATATCTCAAAAACTTATCTAACATTATTCCTCCTTTAGAATATCGTCTGTATTCCTAGCATAACTATTGCCAATATTAATAATATACCCATAAGTGGAACAATAAACTTAACCCACTTATTATATGATACATCAACCATCTCAAGTGTAGCTAAAATTAACCCTGTTGGGGCTATAATAGCCATCCGGCCTTGGCCATAATTGTAAGCAGAAACTACAACATCTCTACCTAGGGAAACTGTATCTGCTAGAGGGGCAATAATAGGCATTGACAAAGTTGCTAGTCCAGATGATGATGGTATAAATATACCCAAGAAAGAGAATAAAATCATCTGTACACTTGAGAATAATACACCATTCATGCCACTAATTATATTAGATGCTTGGTAAAGCATGGTGTCAGAAATCATTCCATCGTCTAAGATTATATTAATACCTCTTGCAACACCTACGATTAGGGCTACAGAAACAAGATCACTTGCTCCATCGAGAAAAGCACTAACCGCATCTCCTTCTGGAAGTCCTGATAGGAACAGTAAGGCGATACCAACTATTAAAAATAGAGTTGACATTTCCTCAAACCACCACTCAAGATTCATAACCCCATAAATCATAATTGGAAAAGCTGCCATAAAAACAACAAGCATGGTTATCCTTCTAAAGTTAAAAGGAGCTACATTATCAGGATCATAGCCTTCTAGGTATTGCTTATTTATCCTAGGCATATCCTCGGCAATAATTGAAGCTTCTGGATCTTTTTTAACCTTCTTTGCATACCTATAAATATACCAAAGAGTAATAATTTGGGCTAAAACTAGGCTTATGATCCTAAAAGTTAATCCATCTTTAAAACTTATACCAGCAGCGTTTGAAGCAACTACTACAGAAAAGGCATTTGTTGTTGAAAACATAGTTCCTATAGCTGAACCCATATAAATTGCAGCAATAGTTACTATAGCATCAAAACCAGATGCTAGAAAAATTGGCATAAGGATAGGATAGAAGGCAATTGTTTCTTCAGCCAAACCGAAGGTTGTACCACCTAGGGCTATGATGCTTGAAATAATTGCTACCATAAGGAATTCTTTTCCCTTAGTTTTCTTAGAAAGAGCAGCAATTCCCGCATCGAAAGTACCTGTCTTATTCAAAACTCCTATACATCCACCAAGAATCAATACAAAAACAATTATCCCTATACAATCTGCTATACCATCAATTGGAGCCCTAGCAACTTTCATAAAACCTTGGGGTTGTTGGTCAAGCTTGTGGTAGGAACCAGGAATAGCTACTGGTTTTTTAATATCCTCATTCACAAAACTTTTTAAAGGAACAGTAATTTTTAAATCATCTAAGACCTTTTGGCTTGCTTCTAAGCTCGTTTCTGTACCATCTGAATTAACCCTCAAAAAGGAATTCGTTTCCTTGTTATATTGAAGTCGATCATAGGAACCTGCGGGAACTACATAAGTTAAAATCGCCGCAAAAACTAACACGATAAATAACACTGAAAAGGCTGATGGGAACTTACGCTCTTTTTTCTCCTTATCATTCTTATTTAATAAATTACTCATAATATCCTCCTTGACAAAAATTTATCTACTTGTTATCAATTTACCCTACGAGAAAACAATTGCAAATTGCACACTTTCAAAGACTTATAATGAATTTTATTAATTTATATTTATGCAATTATATATTAATAAACATTATTTTCATTTCATTTTTACTAGTTATTGCTACCTTATATTCTAAAAACACATGTTGTTAGTAACAT
>NZ_CAMXYR010000033.1 GCF_947253225.1 uncultured Anaerococcus sp.
TTGCAGTTATAGATAGGATGATTGGTGGAACAAGTGGAAATGTGGACTCTGTATCTGGGGCGACCTACTCAAGTGTTGGAATAATGAATGCGGTTAATGATGCACTCAGTAAAGCAGTAGAAAATCCATCTAATGCGAATGCTGGCGGAAAATCAAATGCCAAAAGAAAACCTCATCAAGCTAACCACAACAAACAAGGTGGCCATAAAATTCCATCTCCACCAGCTATTCCATCACAGCCACCAGCACCGACCCTACCAAAATCTGGCAAACTAAAAGATGGAAGCTACCAAGGAAGTGCAACAGGCTATAGGGGTCCTATAAGTGTATCAGTTACAATAAGCAATGGAAAGATTTCAAGCGTAGATGTATTAAGTCATGGAGAAGATGCAGCTTTCTTTAGCCAAGCCTTGGGCGTAATTGATAAGATGATTGGTGGAACAAGTGGAAATGTGGACTCTGTATCAGGTGCAACCTACTCAAGTGTGGGCATAATGAATGCAGTTAATGATGCTATCAATAAGGCTATAGCTAGTACAGAAAAGAAACTTCCTGAAATAAAACCACAACCAAGTCCAGGCAGTGAAGAAAAACCGGGCGAAAAACCACAACCAAGCCCAGGAAGCGAAGAAAAACCGGGCGAAAAACCACAACCAAGCCCAGGCAGTGAAGAAAAACCGGGCGAAAAACCACAACCAAGCCCAGGCAGTGAAGAAAAACCAGGCGAAAAACCACAAAGCAAGGAAGAAAAGGCCCTAGAAGAGAAAATGAGAAAGGGAGACCTTGCAGAAGGTTCATTTACTGGGGAAGGCTTCGGTTATAATACTGGAAGAGGAAAAGTAAAGACAACAGTAAAAATAAAAGATGGAAAGATTTTAGACATCACCCGTGATGAGAAGAACTATCCTGATGATGGAGATACCTTCCGTACAACATCTGCCAAGATAATCAATTTCTTGAAAGACCCTGTAAATGGTAAGCGTAACATAGCTATAATGAAAATGCACATGGATATGGTAGAGCAAATTGCAAATGCTACAGATCCTGTTGCCAAGGCTAGGGAGCTTATTGGAGATGCTGGAGCAAATTATATCAAAAATAACAAGCATAAGACTTTCTATCCTCTAAGAGGCTATGCTTCAATGGCCGTTAGGGATTATTTAGCAGCAAAATACAAGGTTAGACCTATGTTTGATGCTGTATCAGGTGCCACATTATCAGCTGGAGGAACAGCCCTATCTGTAGATGCTGCCCTCGCTAAAGCAGAAAATGATAAAAAGACAAATAGCAATATAGACTCAATAAAGGTTGTGGAAAATAAGGATGCTTTGATTTCCAACAACTACTACACTCACAAAGCTGAATTGCTTTCAAATAAAGCTGATCCACTTGATTTGAGTGATTTGAAAGTAAAACTTATTTATAAGGATAAGAAAGAGGAAATAGTTTCTTACAAGGACTTTGCTAAGTACGGACTAGAAATCAAGGGCGAAGATGGCAAAGAAATTTCTGATAAGATGACCTTCCCAGAAGAAGTGAAAGCTAAACGAGTATTTAATGCTACAATAACTCACAAGGATTCACATAGAAGCGTAGATCTAGCTATTAAATTTGGTCTTTATAGCAAGGATTATATAAAGAAAATGGAATATAGCCTAGATGAGGGTCAAAGTTGGACAGAGATAGAAAATCCTAATCCATCAGATGAAAACAAGAACAATATTGCTGATAAGCAAAATATTAAGCTAAATAAGGACAAACTAGGAAAGAAAATTCTAGTTAGAACTACATCAGTCAAGGGCAACACCTACACCTATGAGAGTGATGATAAGGGAGTTCAATTTGACAGAATAAAACTTGCATGTGTTGATAATTCTTACAATGCCAACAACAATGCATCATTTGCAGTCTTCCTAGTTATTAGTGAAGATAAGTCAAGTCCAAGCAAGCCAGACCATAAAGTAGATCCACAAAAACCAGAAACTGAAGCTAGCGATGGTGATATCAATCTAAGCTTTGCTCCTAAGAACCTTAACCACCAAAAGATTGATGACCTTACAATCAAGGCTGGAGAAGGAGTCGAGATAAAATCTGCTGAGGGACTTCCAGATGGCCTAAGGCTAGAAGGAAATAAGATAGTAGGAACTATTGAAATAGCAGATGATAAGTTCACCGACCTTTATAGGCAGATCGATGTAACAATCCATGCAACAAAAGATGGAAACAACATCAAGAAAACTTTCAAGATGGATCTCTACCAAGACAAGGACAGGGATGGAGTAGATGATAATGAGGAAGGTGAAAAGGGAGCAAATAGATTTGACCCTACAACACCTGATGGAAGAACGCCTACAATTGAAAAGGTCAGAGGAGATGACGAACCAACCATTGACGAATATAAAGCCTTGTTTAATAACATCCCAAATGATGGTTCAGTAAAAGTTGAAATTACCCAACACCCTGATATGAAGACCAAGAAACCACAAGCTATAGCAAAGCTAAAATTCACTTCAAGCTATGTTTCAGGTACTTCTTCAAAGCTTGTAGCTGTAAAATTAATAGATGCCCCTAAGGGAGAAGAAGTTGAAGCAGAGGATGGCGATATAGAAGTAAACTTTGCAAACAAACTCATTAACCACCACAAGATTGATGATGTTACTATAAAGACTGGAGCTGGGGTTAAGGTAAAATCTGTTGATGGACTTCCACAGGGACTTAGCCTTGTAGATGGAAAAATCACAGGAAGCTTAGCTATACCAGATGATGAATTTACAGATGTTTACAAAGAAATATCTATAACCTTACACGGATACAAATCTGCTCAAAATATAAAGAAAACTGTAAAGATGCCTCTATACCAAGATAAGGATAGGGATGGTATAGATGATAACAATGATGCAGATCCAAATGCTTTCAATCCTGAATTTAAGGGAGAAACATATAATGACAAATGCTTGACTGGTTTTATTGGTGACGATGAACCAAGCATAGATGACTACAAGAAGTTGTTCAAGAATATTCCAGATGATGGTTCGGTAACAATAGAAGTAGTAAATAAACCTGATATGAAAAAGAATATTAGTATAGCAAAGCTTAAATTTACTTCAACTCATGTAGATGGAGTTTCTTACAAGTCAATCCCTGTTAAGCTAGAAGCTAAGCCTGATCCAAAAGCTCAATTGGAAAAAACTATACAAAATCTAACTCTAAGGTCAGAGCTTCTTGATGGAGAATTTATAGGCTATGGAGTAGGCTTTGATGAATCCAGAGGAAAACTAAAGACAATTGTAAAAATAGAAAATGGAGATATCAAGCAAGTAACCTTTGTTGAAGGTAAGGGATATTCTGGCATGGACTATATGACCAAGTCCTTGAATGCTATCCCATACCTAGCTGGAGCTGATGGAAAGAGAAATGTTGCAATCCTAAGAGCTCACGAAAGTTATGTAAACCAAATTGTAGCCTTTGAAAAAGATGAAGAGAGAAAGAAAAAGGCTTATGAGCTCATAGGCAAAGAATACGCTGATAGGATAACAGACCTAAGAAGACCTGAAATGATTTCACCACTAGTTAGAGAGTTTATAGCCAACAACGGTGGAGGAGATAGCAAGAAAATGCTAGATGCTGTTACAGGTGCAACTCTAACATCAGGAGGCCTCGGTCAATCAGTAGACAACGCCCTAAGGATGTCAGAAAATGATAGGAAAACAGGAAATACTATTAAGGAAATCAAAGTAGTAGAACCTAATGAAATAAATGGCTTGACTGGTCAAAACGTTCTAAAACAAGATAGGTCAAAAGCCTTAGACTTAAGTTCTTTAAAGGTTGAACTTGTAGATAAAGATGGCACAAAGAAAACTATAGCTTATGAAGATTTCTCAAATAATGGCATAGAAATAAGAGATAGGGATACAGGAAAGCTTCTAACAAATAACATGAACTTGACTGAAGAAGAAATGAATCAAGCTATAATTGCTGACATTACCCACAAGGGTTCAATGAGAAGCACAGACTTCGCTATTCAATTTGAAACATACAGCGATGACTATATAGTAGCCATGGAGTACAGCTCTGATGGTGGAAATAGTTGGCAAAGCCTAGCAAATCCAGTCCAATCAGAAGAAAACCCTAACAATATTTCTTATAGGCAAACAGTAAAGATTAAAGATTCAGAGCTTAATAAAGTTTTCAAGTTTAGAATTACAACACAAGCTGGCAAGGTTTACGAATATAATAATGCTAGTCCAATCACCGAATACGGCCATAAGTATAGCTTCGGAAAAGATGAAGATGTAGCAAAAGACAATCCAAATGCCCACTTTGCTCTCTTTATCACATTTGAAAAAGAGGGAGCTACAGAATCTAAACCAGATGCAGAAAAACCAGATGACGAAAGTGGTGAAGGTTCAGATTATGATATACCAAAAGATGCAGAGGAAGTAGGAGCAGAAGAGATTAACGCGAACCTTGAAGCTTCATACATCAACCACAAGAAAATAAACCCAATCTCAATAACTAAGGCAGATGGAGTAACTATCGAAGATGTAGAAGGCTTACCAGAAGGTCTTGACTTAGTTGATGGTAGCATAACAGGTGAAGTTGATACCTATGATGAATTTTCTTCTATGAAAGATTATGAATTTACAATCTATGGAAGAAAGAATGGTAAAGCTATTAAGAGAACTCAAAAGCTTACAGTCTACCAAGATAAGGATAGAGACGGAACATCGGCTATGGATGAAGGCGAAGATGGGGATATAATGTTCAATCCAATTTGGAGCGCAAGGAAAATTGACAAGAAAGTCGGGGATCCTGCTCCAACTGTAGATGAATATATGAACTTAATCACAAACTTACCAGATGATGGAAGCGTATCAATTAAATTATTAAAAAATCCAGATATGTCAAAACCAGGTAACAACATGATTAGGATAGAGATTAAATCATCAAATGTTCCAAAAACTACTACACAGACAATTAATGTTATTGTTTCTTAGATAATATTAGCTGCAAGACTCACATTAGGGTCTTGCAGCAAAATTTTAAATAAAAAGGAGAAAAAATGAATTTAATTACAGGGCTTTTAGTAAGTGGAATTTTCTTCTACTTAACCAGTGATTTGTTAAAAAAATATAGCCTTGCCTTTTATGTTGGATTTTATGCGGTAATCCTCCTTATGATAGGAGTTAACGCCTTGGGTTACTACCAAAACCTATCTCCTGTTGGAAAGTTTTATATAGACCTTTTCCAAAGGGGCGTTATCTCTACTTCTATCTTTATTATTGTGATGTTCATAGGGGTATTCACCAAGCACAATAAGCTAAGCAGGACCTATTTTACCATAAGAGGGGAAATGTCGATTATAGCTTGCCTTATGGCTTTGACTCACAATATTATTTTTGGGGTAGTTTATTTTGTGAACTTATTCAAAAATCCATCATTTATGCCAGTGCAAGTAAAAATTGCTGCGATTATAAGCTTGATTTTGATTTGTCTAATGATACCACTTTTTGTAACATCCTTTAAGTGCGTAAGAAAAAAAATGAAGGCGAAAAGCTGGAAGAAGTTGCAAAGACTAGCCTATCCATTCTTTATATTAATCTATATTCATGTAATGCTTTTATTTTCAATGAATGTAGATAAGAATAAGTTTTCTATCATAGTGTATACCCTAGTCTATGTGTCCTATGTTGTTTTAAGACTAAGAAAATATATCATTTCAAAAATGAAATTAAGTGAAAATATGGCTATGGCTAAGGCTAAGGTTAAGGCATAGAAAAAAAGAGAATAAATATTTGGGATTGTTGACTAAAAACTTAGGCAATAATCCTTTTTCTTTTATAAAAATCCATAGAAGTCTAAACCTTATTAAGTACTTGGTGTATAATTATAGGAGATAATGTTTTAGAACTTAACTAGTAAATAAGGAAGGAAATTCAATGAAGAAGGCAATAGGGATAGGGGTTTTTGCAAGCCTAATAGTTTTAGCGATTATTGGAAAGATGTATTTTACAAGTGGGAATGAGAGATTTGATAATGATACTTTTACTAGCAAAGCGGTTTATATCTACAACCTAACCGATAACAAAAAAGTTTATGGGAAAAATGAAGATGAGTCCTTGCCTATGGCATCTTTGACAAAAATTATGACGACTATAGTCGCCCTTGAGCATATAGATGATTTGGGAAAGCTAGCTCCGATTGACTATGATTCTTATATGAGAGCGGTAGGGATGAATGCGTCTATGGCAGGGTTTTATGCAGACGAAACGACTACCTATAGAGACCTTCTCTATGGAACCATTCTTGCATCAGGAGCTGAAGCTTGCGACTCTTTGGCTTGTAATGTAAGCGGAAGTGTGGAGAACTTTGTAGGTCTTATGAATGAGAAGGCAAAAGAAATAGGTCTTAGCCATTCTTCCTATGCCAATGCAGATGGTATGGATGATGATAAAAACTTTCAATCTGCCAAGGATTGTGCCATGCTAATCAAATATGGCTTGGAAGATGGGAATTTTAGGGCGATTTTTACCAAAAAATCTTTCCATACAGGAGCAACCAACCACCATCCAGATGGGATAGATATAACAAGTACAATTTTTAGCCACCTAAAAGATTATGAGGAAAATGGTTTTGAAATCCTAGGAGGAAAGAGTGGCACTACAGAAAATGCAGGCCTATGCTGGGCAACTCTTGCTAGAAAAGATGGCAAGGAATACATAGTTGTGGTTATGGGAGTGCCTTTTTCAGATATAGATGATTTGCCAGACGGCCACATCAAGGAAACTCTGTTCTACCTAGAAAAAATTTAAGTAGACCTATTAATTTCATTTTGATTAGGTAAAATAAAAGTGAGGTGAATAAAATGATTAATAAAGATAAATTTGAAGATTTAGATAAAGAATTTTATAAAAACAGGGCAAATGTTCTTGCCCAAAGTGCAGTTACTAGAAATGGAATCACAGAATCAGCTATTGACCCTGATGTTATCAAGAAAAGTCGCCATTCTTTTTCCATAGAATTAAAGCAAGGTGATATCACAGATCAAAAGCAATCTGGTAGATGTTGGATGTTCTCTGCCCTAAACACAATGAGATACAGGATAATCCATGACTTAAACCTTGAAACTTTCGAGCTTTCCCAAGCCTATCCCCTATTTTTTGATAAATTAGAGAAGAGTAATTATTTTCTTGAATCAATTATCAAAACTGTAGATGAGGACCTTCAAGGAAGACTTGTCAAATACTTGTTGGCTGATCCTTTGGGAGACGGAGGTCAATGGGATATGTTTGTAAACCTTATAGAAAAGTATGGGGTTGTTCCAAAATATGCCATGCCTGAAGTGAACCTTTCATCTGCGACTAGGGAGATGGATAACTATCTTACAAAAATGCTAAGATTTTTTGCTAAGGAACTAAGGTCTGCCCATAAGGCAGGCAAGAGCCTTGAAGAGCTAAACAAATTGAAGGATGGCTTTAACGAGGATATATACAGGGCCTTGACCATAAGTCTTGGAACCCCACCAAAGAAAATTGACTTTGAAGCAAGGGATAAGGATGATAAGTATATTTGTGAGAAAAACTTAACTCCTAAGGAATTTTTTGATAAATATGTGAAAATGAACTTAGATGACTTTGTTTCTCTAATCAATGCTCCAACAGAAGATAAACCATACAATCAAACTTTCACAGTAGATTTTTTGGGAAATGTCAGCGAAGGTAAGCCAGTTAAATACTTAAACCTTGAAATTAATAAATTGAAAGAGGCAGCTATCAGGCAACTTAAAGACAACAAACCTGTGTGGATGGGTTGTGATGTTGGACAAAGCTTCATCAGAAAGGAAGGTGTCCTAGATACTGAAGCCTTTAGGATAAGAGATTTATTTGACCTTGACTTTACTATGTCCAAGGCAGAAAGGCTCGACTATTCAGAAAGTTTAATGACTCATGCTATGGTATTTACCGGAGTTGACCTTGATGAAGAAGGAAAGCCAATAAGGTGGAAGATTGAAAATTCTTGGGGAGAAAGAGCTGGAAATAAGGGCTACCTAGTAATGAGCGATGGTTGGTTCGACCAATATATGTATCAAATAGCAGTTGAGAAAAAATACCTAACAGAAGAAGAGAAAAAGGACTGGGAAAAAGAGCCAATCCACCTAAAACCATGGGATCCAATGGGTTCTCTTGCAAAATAGAAAAGTTTGAGGCGAAAGCCTCTTTTTTCTTTAGGAAAAATCAAATCAGTTCACAAATTTTTCCTTATGTATTATCATAGAGGGAGAAGAGCAAAGGAGAATTTATGATAGAAAAATATGGAGTAATAGAAGGCTTTTATGGGATTCCTTGGACCTTTGATGAGAGGGTGTCGATGATAAACTTTCTAAAAGATGTGGGGATGAACCAATATGTTTATGCACCAAAGGATGACCCCTACCACAATATAAGATGGAGAGAGCCATATCCTAAGCAAAAGCTTGAAGAACTTAGCGAACTTTCTAGGCTAAGTGAAGAAAATGGAATTGACTTTGTGTGGGCCATCCATCCAGGACAAAATCTTATCGACTTTTCTAAGTATGAGGAGGAAGTCCAAAGGCTTTTTGCCAAATACGATAGCCTAAGAGTGGCGGGAGTTAAGTCTTTTGCCCTTTGTATGGATGATGTTGACAAGAAAAAGGCCTATGAGCAAAGGGACTTTCACCTAAGACTTGTTAAGGATATCTTGAAATATTTAGAAAGTTTTTCAAATAAAAACCTACTCTTTGTCCACCCTTGGTACAACGATAGCTGGCTTGATGAGGATGGAAGGAAGTATTTTGAGCTTTTTAGGGGGATAGATAATCTTTCGGTCATGTGGACTGGGAGAGATGTTCTTTCTCCAATAAGCGAAGAATCTAATCGTGGGTTTTATGAAATTTATGGCAAAGAAGCAGATATTTGGTTTAATTGGCCAGTAAATGATTATAAAAACGATAGAATTTTTATGGAAGTCTTTGAGTTTTATACAAGCAGAAGGATAAACTATAAGTCGCTTTTATCGAACCCTATGAATCAGGCAGAGCTAAGCAAGTTATCCATCTACCAAATAGCAGAATTTGTCAAAAATCCACAAGTCTATAAGCCTTTGGATGCTTTCAAAAAAGCCTTGGCCTACCTCGATGAGGATGTTTGGGAATCCTTGTATATAATATCCGACTCTTTTTTTCAATCGGGGATTTATGATAAGGTTGATGAGAAAGAATTTTTGGAAGACTATGAAATCAACCTAGCCTACCAGAAGAAAGCCTACAAAGACCTAGTAAGACTTATAAATAGAAAGCTCGATGCTCTTGATAAGTATTTTGCTAATTATACTAATGTGAGTCTTAATAAAGAAGTCGAGCCTTTTTTTAGGTCCTTACAATACCTACTCAGGGCTGTTAGAAGCCTTATCCTAAAGGATAGGCAACAAGCAGTAGACTATTATAAAAAGTCTAACCAAGAAAAGGTACCTATATACAAAGAATCATCACCTACAAAGCTAGAAGAGATTCCAGTCAAAACTTCGAGAGTTTTGGAAAAGATTTATAAAGATTTATTGGAAGAGGAGGATATATGTACGGATCAGTTGAACTAGGTGGCACAAAAATTAGATGTGCAGTTATGGATGAATTGGGAAATATTGAAAAGGAAATAAGGATAAAAAATACCGACCCTAGAGAAAATATCAGAGAGCTAATAGAATTTTTTAAGGAAAACCCTGTTGAAGCCATGGGGATTGGAGCTTTTGGACCAGTTGATGTTGACGAAAAATCTGACACTTATGGGTATGTATTAAAAACACCAAAAGTTTTGTGGCAAAACTTTGATTTGCTAGGATCTATAAAAAAAGAAATTGACGTGCCTATGGGCTTTACAACTGATGTTGGGGCAAGTGGTATGGGAGAATATATCTATGGAGCAAGTAAGGACAAGCAGACTTCTATGTATATCACCATCGGAACTGGTGTTGGTGCATCATTTATCCAAGATGGCGTTCTCCTTGAGGGACTTTCCCATCCAGAAATGGGTCATATAGAATTGGTGAGGGAAGATGGAGATGATACAGAAAGTTATTGCCCAAACCATAAGTCTTGCTTTGAGGGACTCTGCTGTGGACCTGCCCTTGAAAAAAGAACCGGAAAAAGAGGAGAGGACTTAGATAAGGACGATGAGGCTTTTACAATTATTGCCAAATACATCGCCAAGGCGATTATGAATTATACCTTCGTTCTAAGACCTCACATAGTAATAATTGGTGGTGGAGTTGTAAATAAGGAAGGGATGATAGAAAAGATTAGAAAAGAGTTTAGTAAGCTTGATAATAAGTATATCAAAATTCCTGACGCTGAGACTTATATTGTATTTCCTAAACTCGGCAACGAAGCTGGCCTTGTAGGAGGCTATGTTCTTGCCAAAAACGTCTTAAAGGAAGCTAACAATTAAGAAAAAGGCTAGACTATAAGCAATCTTGTTGCTTAGGTCTAGCCTTTAATTTTATTTTCTTTTTGCCTCGAGAATTAGGTTTTGTTTCAAATTCCATAAGTCTTGGGAAAGGTCTACATAGTAGTTGTGAGGTTGGTCGAACCTCTTAACTTCATCCCACAAACTATTTACTTCTTCCTTGGAATATTGGGCGATTTCTTCAAGCTTTGGATTTTCGTAAATCAACTTTCCACTCTCAAAGATCTTCTTGTGCATTGGTCTTGCCTTGTAATTTTCCATTCTTTTCATCTTCCAAGTAAAAAGTGGGTCAAAGATTACTAGGGGTTGTTTATCATCAATTTTTTCGTGGTCTAGGGCTATATAATCGGCTTCTGCCTTGCCAGTTTCCATATCGTAGAGTCTGTAAACTTTCTTCTCTCCAGGGGTTGTGATTTTCTCGACATTTTCTGAAACCTTTATTTTGGCTTGGATTTTGCCATCATTTTCTATTCCGACTAGCTTGTAAACTCCACCAAAAACTGGGTCGGACTTAGCTGTAATTAGCCTCTCCCCAATACCAAATGAGTCGATTCTAGCTCCTTGGGATAGGAGAGATTCGATTGTAAATTCATCTAGGGAATTGCTAGCAACTATTTTTGCATCAGTAAATCCATTTTCGTCTAGGATTTTTCTAATTTCCTTGGATAGGTAGGCAAGGTCACCTGAGTCAATTCTAACTCCTCCACTAAGCCCTCTTGGTTTGAGTTCTTCTTCAAAAACTCGCATAGCATTTGGAAGTCCTGACCTTAAAGTGTCATAGGTATCTATAAGAAGAATACAATTTTCTGGATAGGACTTAGCATAGGTTTTGAAGGCTTCATATTCACTAGGGAAAGCCTGAATCCAAGAGTGAGCCATGGTTCCACTTGCCTTAAATTTATACTTTTGGGCGGAATAGGTATTACTTGTAATTGGTGCACCACCTATGTAGGCAGCTCTTGCTCCGTTAATGGAAGCATCTGCCCCTTGGGCACGCCTTGCTCCAAATTCCATTACAAGCCTATTTCCGGCAGACCTTACAATCCTATTAGTTTTAGTTGCCACAAGAGAGTTAAAGTTCATTGATAAAAGCAAGTAGGTTTCTAAAATAGAACACTCAATTATTGGAGCTTTTACAGTAACGATTGGCTCGTTTGGAAACATTACAGAACCTTCAGGAAAAGCCCATATATCTCCAGTGAACTTAAAATCTCTAAGATAGTCCAAAAATCCTTCGCTAAAGTCGGCATTCTCCCTAAAATATTGGATATCTTCTTCATCAAAGTGGAGGCTTTTGACATACTCTATGATGTCATTAAGACCAGCAAAGATTGAAAAGCCCGCACCATCAGGATTTTTTCTGTAGTAGGCATCAAAGACTGCGATTGTATCTTTCATACCATTATTAAAATACGCATTTGCCATGGTGAACTCATAGAAGTCGCTCAACATGGTAAGATTTCTCTTATCTTTCATTTATTTATTTCCTCTTTTCATTATCACTTCTTACTATAATACCCAATAAAAGTTTTCTTTAATTATTTTTTTAACAAAACGGGTAAAATACTCATAGAAGATTAAAAGGAGATTTTATGTATATTTTTGATATAGACGGTACCTTGTTAAACACAATAGACTCAATAGATTATCATATAAATAAGACGATGAAGAAATATGGTCTTGGGGAAGTACCAAAGGAAAAGGTCAGGGATTTTGTCGGCAATGGCCCAGTTGTTTTAATAGAAAAGACCTTGAACTTTGTTTGTGCAAGCGAGGATGAAAAATATAGGAAGGAGATTCTTGATTTTTATAACAAAAGTTATGATGATAATCCGACCTACCTCCTAAAAGCCTATGACGGAATCAAGGAAAGCCTAGATGCTATAAAAAATAGGGGCGAGATTATAACTTGTTTTTCAAATAAGCCAGACTCTACTTGCAAGAAAGTAATACCAGCTGTTTTTGGGGATAATTATTTTGATTTTATCCTTGGCTACAAGGAAAGTTATCAAAGAAAGCCATCTCCAGAAGGAATAATGATTATAAGGGAAAGGTTTGGAGAAGATTTTTCTAAGATAATTTATTTTGGAGATAGTGAAGTGGACATGAAATGTGGGAGAAATGCTGGAATTTTCACAGTAGGATGCTCTTGGGGCTTCAGAAAAAGGGAAGTTTTGGAAAAAGAAAATCCAAATACCATCATAGATAGGCCAGAAGATATTAAAAATATAAGGAGGATTTGATGGGAGAGGTAAAACTTGCTAGGGTTGATTCAAGACTAGCCCATGGTAGGGTTGTCGAGATGTGGACTAAAGAGCTTGGAGTAAAGAGAGTGATTATAGCAAATGACGAAGTAAGTTGTGATGATTTCAAGAAAAAGGTTATGGATCTAACAATTCCTGAGGGGATAGAAGTTTCCTATTTGATGATTGATGATGTAGCTGATTTTTTAAAAACTAGTGAAGAAGATGTTTTTTTGTTGGTACAAAATCCCAAAGACCTTGAAAAAATTTCGACTAGTGGAATTAACTTAGACCAGATAAATGTTGGGATAATTCATATGAGTCCTGGCAAAAAATCTCTAACAGAAGAAGTTGCAGTAGATGAGGATGACCTTAGAATTTTCAAAGGATTTCTACAACAAGGCTCAAGTGTATACCTAAGACTTAGTCCTTTTTCCCAAAAGATGGATATTACATCACTTTTTAATAGAAAATAACAAAAAACCGAAGACTGTCCTTCGGTTTTACTTATCTTTTAAATTAAACTTCTTTCTCATCCTTATCTTAACTATAGCAAAAAGAAAGATAAAATAGAGGATAACTAAGAGGCAAGAAAGAATAGCCAAATAGGTCCTATTTGCTCCAAAATAAAGGGATAGGGGCAAAATTATTGCAAAAAATATTAGTCCCAGCCCTATGGCAACTTTTCCAGCAAACTTATTTCCATATTCCCAAGTTTCTTTGGAATAGCAAACCTCCCAAACATGAAAACCAACTAGCATTTCAGGAAAGGGAGAATAAAAATTAATCAAAAAAATTCCTATATAAATACTAAATACCAAAAGTAAGGTATCAGCTATTATCAAAGGTCCCATAATTCACCTCGCTTTCTAGTATTATACTCATAGAAAGACAAAGAACTAACTTTATAAAAGTAAATAAATATGATATCCTAAAGAAAGATAAAAGAAAGAGAGAAAGTTATGAAATCACTTGTAAAATTATTAGCCTTCATGTTCCTAGCACTTCTAATCCCAACCCTTGTTATGGGAACAATCAACATTCTAGGGGCAAGCGAGATGGTCATGATAATAGGTCAGATCCTAGTTATGGTTCTTATGGTAGTTGCCTTCACAAGAGGATTCTCCGTGATTAGAAAGTATGAGATAAAGACAGAAGAGCTAATCAAGGATGCTAAAAGTGTAGAAGAACTCAAAAAATTAAGGGAAGAAAGTCTTACAGATAGGTCCAAGGCTAATATAACTAAGGAGATTATCAAAAGAAACTATAGTCGTAAAGAGGCAGAAACTCTAAGAAAATATACCAATTCAACTGAAGATATGAAACATTATTATTCAGCTATAATCGCAAATTCTAAGGAAAGACAGAGAGAAGAAGCGAAAATAAAGAGAGATAATTTCAACAAAAAATACAAGAATAGGACGAGGATATATCCAGACTTTAGAGAAAATCTAAGGACAACAGGAAAATGGCTTGTTGTTTTCATTATGCTTGTTGTTGGAGTTAGTCTTGCCAAAAAGGGCATGGCTGGCCACTCATCCTTTGCCTTTATGATCTATATCCTAGGCCTTTTGATGCTTTTTGTCGTTATGATAAATTCTATTATTTGGATAATGAGAACAGCAAGCTCCTATTGGGAGAGAAATTTCATTTAAAATTTATTTTAGCATCTAGTCCACAACCTTGTGGACTTTTAGTTTGCAAAAATAAAAATAGTCAATATAATAATTGATATATTAAATGATTTGAAAAATAATATTAAAATAATGAAAGATACATTTACAAATATATAAGATGAAGTATAATTTTACAAAAGGGAGGTCTTATGATTAATAAATGTCCAAATTGTGGTGATGAGATGGTAATCACATCATATAGATGCAATTCATGCTATACAGAAGTTAGTGGAGAATTTGAAATAGATAAGTTCCAAAAGTTAGACAAGGAAGATAAGGAATTTATTGAGTTGTTCTTACAAAAAAGAGGTTCTATCAAGGATGTTGGAGAAGAGATTGGAATTTCTTACCCAACTGTTAGAAATAGGATAGATAGAATTGTAGGAAAGCTTGGTGGCAAGGTAGACAAAAAAGCAGGTAGGATTGATATTTTGAATATGCTTGATAATGGAGAAATTACGGCTGACAAAGCTAAGAGCCTACTAGAGGAGCTAAAAGATGAATGATGAAAAACAAATAATCCTAAAAATGCTCAAGGAGGGTAAGATAAGTGTTGAAGAAGCGAGCGACCTTCTTGAGGCTTGTGGAGATAGAAAAAATAAAACAGATAAGTTTACTCAAAAAATAACTGGGGCAGTTGATAGTATTATTAAAAAAGCGACTGACACTATCCAAGGTCTCGATCTTGACCAAGCTATGGATTTTGGGCAATACAATATCAAGGGCGAGTATAATACTCACAAGGACCTTAGAATCGATGATGATATTAAGGAAATTTCTATTGACATAGTAAATGGTTCAATTGAGGTGGAAAAGGCTTATGATGTTTCAATATCTATAAGTTCTGATATTTGGGCTAAAAAAGCAGACCTAAACGATTTTCTTGATTATGAAATCAAGGAAGGCAAATTAAGCATTTTTGTAAATGAAAGTTACCACAACATCCAAGCTACTACAGACTTAAAATTGAGCTTGGGCAAGGAGCTTTACGAAAGACTATCCATTAACCAAGTAAATGGCAAGGTAGAAATTTCAGATGTAAACTTTACTAACCTTGATATTAATACTGTAAATGGAAAAATCCAAATCATCAACCTAACTAGTGATATTGATATCAGAAACACTAATGGCAAGATTGATGTCAAAAATATTACAGGTAGGCTTGATATTGACAATGTAAATGGACCTATCTACTTAACTAACATTGGCGGTTCAAGTGCTGAGATTACAAATGTGAATGGAAATATAAGGCTAGATGGTATTTCTTCAGAAAGACTTGATGCAAGCTCCAACGCAGGAACTATTAGGATTTTCAACATAAAAAATACAGAAGAAATTAACCTTAAATCAGGTTTTGGAAATATGGTTGTCGACACCACAGATTTTGATGGTGATATCAGAGCCTATGTGGAAAGTAAGGCGATAAACATTACTGAAAAATTTGCCAACAAAATCCAAGATGGCAAGGGATATGAGATAAGCACATCAACAGAAAATTGTGACCTTGTGGTTAAGGTGAAGTCTGGTTTTGGCAAAGTATCCCTAAGATAAATATAAATTTTGAATAGTAATTGGATCTGGGTTAATAGGTCTAATTGATTAAAAGGCGAGGAAAGCGAGTTTCTCGTCTTTTTCTTATGAAAATAATTAAGCACCTCATGAGAGATGAGAAAAATAAACTTATCTTGACGGAAGCTTAATAAATAAAATTGGAAATAGAAGATAAGGATTTAGAAATTATAAAGGATAAAAAATATTAATAAATACTTATCTAATCAGTGTGCCTATGCAAAAGTGCTTTTTGATTGCCCAAAAACAGCAAAAATCATATAATAAGCTTATGATAAAGGAGAAAAGCATGACCAAAAATAAAAAACTACTAGCAGCTTTGCT